>JADFLN010000074.1 GCA_022564385.1 Nitrososphaerota archaeon
CCGAGTCTAACTAGACCAAATCCACAGAGTCTACCGAGACCTAATCAACCGAGTCTACAGAGACCAAACCCACAGAGTCTACAGAGACCAAACCCACAGAGTCTACAGAGACCAAACCTACAGAGTCTACAGAGACCAACCCTACAGAGTCTACAGAAAAGAATATTGCAAATTTACCTGAAGACGTCATTATACTTGTAGATGAACTATCAAAGAATTTTGTATCCGAACAGGTACTTGAACTAACAAAAATTTATTGTAAAACTTCACAGATAACATTAGATGAAAAACAATTGATATCATTTATCGACAGAAAACATAACTCAGATCTTTTGGATAAAAAATTTGACATATTTGAATTAGAACAATCTACAGAAATACCATCACTTCAGATTTTAAACGAGGGAAAATAATGTCAGCAGGAATGATTAGTGAAGGAGTATTAATTATTGCATCAGTTATAGTGGCAGGAATGATTACCGGTATTGTCATAAGCAAAGTTGGATCCTTTGAAAGTTATTACACTGCAACTACAGAAGCGCAAAAAGAAAAAATGTTAAGTAAATTTGAGATAATTCATACAAGTCAATTCAATAATACTTCTGTAAATATTTGGATAAAAAATACTGGTCTTACACCAATACAAGAATTAGGTTTAGTTGATGTGTATTTTGGACAAATTAATTCTGTAGATTATGTTGGATACTCTACTGGCTCTACTCCTCAATGGGTTTTTCAAGGTAGTACCACTACAAGTTCTGTGTGGTCTCAAGGCGACACAATTCAACTTAGATTGCAAGATGGCACTTCATTACAAAATAACAAATCATATCTTATTCAATTTACTATCTCAAATGGTGTCTCTGATGATTATATTTTCTCAGTATCATGAGGTGATTTTCAATGGGGCTGAGTAATGCAATTAGTGGTGGAATCATCCTGTTTGGAATAACCTATGTGATTTTTACATTTAGTGGAATAACTGATAGTGCTGCATCATTTTCCTATGTATCTTCTCAAACAACAGATTGGGAAAGCAAATTATTAAAAACATCTATTGATGTTACTATTAGTACTGCTACTGGAACTACTTCCACATTTGATTTTGAAATAATTAACACTAATTTAGAAAAATTGTGGGAATTTGATAAATTTGACGTCATAATTACTTATGATCATGATGGAACTACCTATACAGAAACAATGACTTACGTTTCTACTTGTACAGGACTTTCTACAGGAAAATGGTGTATCAAAACTTGGACTAACGATGTAATAGACCCCGAAATTCTTAATCGAGGCGAAACAATCACTGTTGATGTTAAAGTAAATAACAGTTTAGAAAACAATAGAGATGTGATAGTTGTGGTTTCTACTCCAAATGGAGTTGTTGCAAGTGTAACTACAGTTGCAGTTGCTTAATTAATTTCTGTTCAAAAAAATCAAACATTGTCTTAAATAAAAAATTTGCATAATTTTGATTGTATCTAAATTGAGGTGTACTTATGTTTAATGTTATTTCTACTGGCAATGAAGAAATTGACAGACAGTTTGGAGGAGGCATACCTGCACCATCTCTTGTATTCATAGAAGGAGAACATGGTACTGGTAAAAGTGCAATTTCAGCTCAAATAATGCAAGGATTACTTGACTCTAAAAAAAATATATTATGTGTAATTGAAAATACTGTTAAGCAATATATTCAAAAAATGAAGTCTATCACATTCAATTTTACAAGACCTTTTGTGATGAATCAAATAATATTTGTACCAATGTATGTTGAAAATGCCAAATGGTCTAAGAAAAACTCAGAAAGAATTTTATCAGAAATCAAAAAATTTATTTCAAACAAATTAGATACAGTAGATGGAATAATTATTGATTCTATTTCCCCGATGGTTATAAATTCCAGTAATGAATCCATATTGAATTTTCTTTCATTTTGTAAAGAGATTGTTGCAAAAGGTAAAACAATCATCATCACTAGTCATTCTTCTGATTTTTCTAAATCTACAAACACAGCTATTATAGGCGCTGCAGATGTATATCTTAAATTAGGCACTACATTCGTAGGGGATAGAGAGGTAAAAACTCTAAAAATTATAAAACTGCTAGGCGCTGCAGAATCCCCAGAATCCGGATTTGCTTTTGAAGTCGATATGGTTTTTGGAATTAAGATTGTTCCTGTATCAATGGCCAATGCATGAGTGAAAAAAATGGTTTTTGATTTATCAACAATTAATGACAAAAACTTCGTAAAAAAAATACGGGAAAAGTCATATTTAAAAAATTATCTAGACATGTATCAGATGAAGGGAAACCCTCTTCCTCTTTTTTCTGAGGAATTAAAACCAGAACACAAAAAACTGAAAGAACCAAATATAATTTATTCAGTTAATGAGGATACATTTATTCACATAAATCCACATACCGATTCGGATGATGGCTATAATGAATATGTCATTATTGAACCTGATGAACCAGATAATGAATTAATGGATTTTGCAGATAAAGTCTTTGCTGCAAAAGCCGGAAAATTAGATCCTCCTACAGAAATTACTGAGAGATTTAACATGGTTGATACTTATCTGAATGAGATATTGGTATCTAGCCCTAATCCTGTAGATTATTCTAAATTAGGGGATCCTTTCAAAATTAAGAAACTTCCTGTTGTCTCAAAGGAGTTATTCAATTTAAAATATCATTTTCTAAAAAAAAGGGCTGGTACTGGTCTTTTAGAACCTTTTCTTAACGATTCAAATCTCGAAGATATATCAATTATCGGCGCAGGAAATATGTATATAATTCACAAAGCATTTGGAACATTAAAAGTTCCAATTTTTCTTAGTGTTGATGCCATTGATGAATTGATTATTAGTTTATCAGAACAGTTTGGGAAAACAATATCTCATGCAAAACCTGTTGTTGATGCTACTTTACCTGATGGTTCCAGAATTAACATTGTATTTGGAAAAGATATCAGCAGAAAAGGAACAAATGCAACAATACGAAAATTTGCAAGTACGCCACTATCCATCATACAAATTCTTACATCTGGCGTCATGAATTTCACCGAAGTCGCATATTTGTGGATGATGATAGAGGGATCAATGAGTCTTTTTGTAAATGGAGAAACAGCATCCGGAAAAACAACAACTCTCATGGGGTTAACTGCATTTATTCCTGCAAATTGGAAAGTAGTAACTATTGAGGATACTCCTGAATTGACATTACCTCACAACAACTGGATTACTGAAGCCACAAGGGATACAGGAAATCCAGCTTCAAGTGTAACCATGGATGATCTGCTAAAAGCTGCATTAAGACAGCGTCCTAATTACATTATTGTAGGAGAAATACGAGGTGCAGAGGGAAATGTTGCATTTTCTGCTATGCAGACTGGTCATCCAGTAATGTCAACATTTCACGCAGCAGGTATGGTTCCGCTCATTCAGAGATTGTCAAATGATCCTATTAACATTCCAAAGACATACATGCCAAATCTTAATTTGGCATTATTTCAGGCAGCAGTTCTTAATCCAGATGGAAAAAGAGTCCGTCGTGTTTTGTCGATAAATGAAATTCTAGGGATATCCCGTGATGGAGATGTAATGTTTATACCCGTTTTTGATTATGATGCAGGAACTGATACTGTTAGATTTAAAGGAAGAGGAAGTAGTGCTCTTTTCATTTCAAAGCTTTTGGAGAAGAGAGGTATGAAAAGAAAAGATGAGGGACTTTTGTATGAAGAATTAGAATTACGTGCAAAGATTTTAGAAAAAATGCTAGAGAAAAAAATATTCAATTATTATGATGTTTTTAATGCAATTTCACATTGCAGAGATATTGGATTTGAAGAATATTTCAAGGAACTTGAAATGCAATGATGCTGAAAAAAATCCCACATGTTAAAAATATTATTAATACCGGAAAAAAAGTTGATGAGGACTTTGTTTATTTTGTAGCTTTTTTGTACTGTATATCCACCGGAGAAATTGGACCTGTGGAACTTTTTAAAACAGGCAAAGACTCAAAATATGGAAAATATTCTGCAGCATTTCAAGAAGTATTTCGATTAGGTGTGGGGTGGTCATTTGGTCTTGCATCTGCATGTGAGATGATTGGGAAAAAAGTTTCAGAGAATGATGATGATCCGTTGAAATTACTTTTAATAAAATTGTCACAAGTAATAAAATTAGGTGATGATTTACAAATATTTCTTAGAGATGAATTAAAAAATGCAACAAACACATATTCTATAAAATATAACGCAAATCTTGAATCACAAAAATTATTTTCAGAAATGTTTTACACTTTAATGTCTACATCTGCTTTTATGATTTCTGCAAATTCTATTATGAGTATGTTAATGGGATTTGGTGATGCAGGTCAGATTATGATTGTTTCAATGATGGGCATAGGTGCTGGGATGGCAGTTTTTGTAGCCATGATGTTTTTTATGTTTCCACGTGACATATTGGCATACACTAATGATACTGTAGAAAAAAAATTCCGAAAGAAAATTTATCTTGCAGTGGGTGCATCTATAGGACTTTCATCAGTATTGCTAATATCTGGTGTAATGCCAGCAGTTCTTGCAGTCGGTTTAGGTGGCATTCCTTTACTTTATCCTGGGATGATTGCAAAAAGATCAGAATCAAAAATCACGGGTTACCTGGAATGGTATCCTACATTTATCCTTCATTTTGGTCAATTGTATGCTACAGTTGGTGCTATGGGTCAGGCATTGCAGGCAGTTACAAGAACTAATTTTGGTGTACTTCAGAGTTTTATTATTCCATTTAAAAATAGAATTAAAAACAGAATTGATCAGGTAGTTGCTTTTGAGTTATTTTCACTTGAAACTGAAAATCATATTATTGCAAATGGAAATTCAATTATTTCGACGTCACTTAACAAAGGGGCAAACATGAATCTTGTTGGAAACATTGTTTCAGATATTACAAAAAAGATTAATGAATTAAGAGGGAAAAGAGCTCAAAATGCCTCAACATTTCAATTAGTTATATTCATTTTACACATTCTCTCTCTTTCAATATTTGGATTGATGAACAAATTAACAGAGATGTTTAATGGTTTAGCTGATGGCGATCTCTCAAATGCTGCATTTGATTTATCTCCAATAGATCCAGCTCTTATGAATACACTTATGCCAACTCTATTAATTATGACATCTGTGATTAGTGGGTTTGCTATAAAAATCATTGAAGGTGGAATTTACAAAACAGTACTTTTTCATATTGGAATATTAATTGTAATTGGGGGAATTGCAATGTTTGTAATAAATATATTCATGGGCGAATTTATGGACAGTATAATACTTAGTACCCCCACAGTACCCGAAACTTAATCTATTTCCTGTTTGTTTGATTTAGACAAATAACTTGTTAATAATAAAAAACGTCATATTATATCATGTTAGTTGAAGCATTAGATGTTCTAAAAAGAGGTCAATTTATTTTACTACATGATTCCTTAGACCGAGAAAATGAAGTAGATATGGTAATTGCTGCAAAATATGTTACTCCTGATCACATTTCACAAATGAGACAGTTTGCAGGAGGGTTGATTTGCATAGCAGTTGATGACGTGATTTCTAAAAATTTAAAATTAGAGTATATGCATGATATCCTCAATCAATGCTCTGTTAACGAGCATAAAAATATGATATATCATGGGACCAAATACGGTGATCATCCTTCATTTTCAATGTGGATAAATCACACTGAAGCCAAAACTGGAATTACAGATTATGATAGAGCATTAACTGCAAATGAGATGGCAAGAGTTGCTGAAATGCCAGAACAATATCGGATGGATCATTTTACAAGAATGTTTAAGATTCCTGGACATGTTCCATTGTTAAAGTCTGCCCCAGATTTAATTAAGAACAGACAAGGGCACACAGAAATGTCAACTTATCTATTACGATTAGCAGAAATGTCTTCAGTGTCTGTAATTTGTGAAATGATGGATCCTATTACTCACAGAGCATTAAATTTAGACAAAGCCAAAAAATATGCAGATTCAAATAAAATTCCAATGCTTGATGTCGATGAAGTGTTAAACCATTCAAAAATTTATGCGTGATATATTTTGGTTCAAATAACTTTACTGACTATTGATAATTATGGTCCTTGGACTCATACACTTGGAAATGACCGGGAACACAAAGTTCAGATGTATCAATCATCGTTATATGAGACAATTCAGAACATGTTTTCTATTCACGGAGGATTAGTTTTTGCAAATAGATTTGATGAATTTTTTGCAATTACTGATGGAATTTCTTATTTAACACATATGGAAATCAAAACAAAATTACAACGCTTATTCCCATTTGAAATTTCAATGGCAATCTCTACTTCCACATCTCCCTTTTTAGCAAATAAACAGACTCATTTGGCTCAAATGTCTGTTGGTTACAGCAATACCGTTAGTACACTTGTAAAAGAAGTTAGCATAAATGATGGAGTTCATTTAATTCATTTGGATATAGAAGGTATTTCTAAGATGAGAAAAAATACATCTCCTTACGAAATCACTTTGATAGTTCAAGCAACTCACCAAATAATTTCACATTACTGTTTTGAAAACAAATTATTAGGATTTTTTATGGGTGGAGATAATTTTGTAATAATTTCTGATGAAAAACCACAAATACATTCAACAAATTTAGCAACCTTGATTCAAAAAAATCTTAACATCGTTGTCAATTGTGGAATAGGTGAAGAAAAAACAGCTAGAATTGCAATGGCCATGGCTACAAAGAATCTAGACAAAATTAGAATATTACGAAAACAAGGATATAACTTTCCAAGAATAATTGATAATAAAACCCTCGTAGATAAATTTACTAAATTATCAATTAAAAATTAACAATTTTTTTTAGATGCTTTTAATTTTTTACTTGATATATTTTATTATTCTTTTTTTATTAGTTTGTTTTATCTGATCAAACAAATTCTTATCTAGAAAATTAGCATTGATTCTATTATGACAATACAGACGACTAAATTAGTCGACAAAAAATCAACATCATCGACATCACCAACGAAAACAGAACATAAGGATGAGAAACTAACAACTCAGGTTCTCAGATCTTTTGATGAAGCCA
>JADFLN010000075.1 GCA_022564385.1 Nitrososphaerota archaeon
ATCATATTGTTAACTGTCCATTTATTGACCCATTCCAATAAAGGTCTAATCTCTTTTTTTATTTTTTAAATTTAATAATCGTGTGATGTATTGTGTTATAAAAAATACAACACATCACACATGAATAATCGTCTAGATACTTTTTGGTATGATACCTAGCAAGTTTTTTAGTCTATGATAGAATTTAACTAGATTCCCAAATCTGCTCTAATAATTTTTAAAAAAAGATTTGGTGATAATTTGGGAAAATTACTTTAAAACAATTCCAAAGAAAGCAGTTATGACAACAAGAATAACCAATAGAGGTACAACAGTACTCACTCGTGAAACTTGTCCTTCAGATTCTGCTGGTACCCTCTATCAAAAATGTCAACAAGATAACATGACTTCTTTACCATCAAAGACAATCATTTCCATTAAACGTGGAACTAGTAGTATGAAAGCATCAGAATACCCCAAAGTGGAAAGTAGTTTACCAAACTGTAGATTCAGTACAACAGCAAGAGGAACAGCTAGACGTGGAAAATGATTTTTTTATTTTCTTTTTTTTAATTTGGTGATAATTTGGGTAAATGCTTTCATACATAACAGAAATAAATATGTCCATGAGTTATTCAAAACTTTTAGAAAAAGTGATGAATTGTGAATCATATGTTCGATATGCTGTAGTTTTAAACACAGAAGGTAAACCCATTGAACAGAAAATTAAAGACGATATTGAAAACTTTTTACCTACAGCACAAATGGAAATTTCATTTAAACACGCAACAAATGCTTGGAAGTTTAGAAATAGTATGATTGAGTTTCTTGGTAAGAGTAAATATGTATTAGCTGTATATGAGAACGTTCGAAGAATAGCAATTCCAATCAACAATGATCACCTGTTGCTTGTAATAGTGGATAATCGAGGAGGACAAAAAGATGTAGTAGAACGAGTTCTTGCAATTATTTCTGGAGATTATACAAAGCAAATTTCCCCTGGACCTCAAAACTAGATAAAACTGGATGATTCACAATGAAAACAAAGGGAAATATTATTCAAGAATACTTGGAAGGTTTTCAATCAGAAATGTGCATAGGATTTCAAGAGTGTGATCACAAATACACTAGAAATGGCACTATTTCGTGCATTAAATGTGGAAAAAGCACACATGTAAAATTCTAAATTTTCATAATAGTTTTTTGTTAATTTCAGTTATTTGTCTTTATTTTGTTCTGATTTTGATACTGAACATGTTTGATTACAACTTCCGCAACCATTCTTTCTTGTACCAAATCAGAACAACGTTGATGGCATTAGTACATAAAGTAGTATAGCATTTGGAAACCCAAACAATGAATCAATACCAGTAATGTAACCTGATAATACTGCTGCTAACATACTAAGAGATGCAATCCCCGAAATTTTGTTAATTTTGTCTTTATTACCCATATGATAAATTAACCAAACTTGATATTTAATAAAATTCCCAAATAAAGATGATTTTAATTAAATTCTTTAAATAATTTCTAAGAATATAGATATTTTTATACAAAATCATTAATTTTAAAAAATAATTTGAATTTTATACATAATAGGATGATCTGATTAGCATCTGATGACTCAACAATATATCTTCTTTATTTCTGCTCTTTTTGGAGAGAATAAGCAAGTGTTTGACAAGATTATCCAAAATGTATAATCCTTATTCTCTCCATTTTTTATTCTTTCAATTTATCTATAATTGCCAAAGCTTCTAAAAATTTGTCAATTTGAATCCCAAATTTGTGTTCATCATGTGTACCATATTTTCTTGTGAAATCTTTAATTTTTCCTTGATCTGCATTTTCTACTATTTTCAATAAATCTTGATAAAACAAAATTTCTGATAATGCAATTTTATTTAATCTGTCTAGTAACTGATCTTTGGAACAGCATTCAATATGTAGCATTTTATTTTCTTTTTCTGAATTTATGATAACTGGAATTGAATACGTAGAGCGGTTTGCATCTTCATGACATTCATCACAATTATACACTAACTTAATTGAGAGTTACTGTTAAAAAAACTTTGTATACGATACATCTCTACATCAATAGATCTTAATTGGTAAAAGCAATAGTTATTGGTTCAGGACCTGCAGGATTAACAGCTGCAATTTATCTAGTTAGGGCAGGACTTGAAACAACTGTGATATCAGGTGATCAACCTGGAGGCCAGTTGATATTTACTACTGATGTTGAAAATTTTCCAGGATTTCCAGGTGGGATTCTTGGACCTGATTTAATGACTAAAATTCGAGAACAAGCAGAAAAAGTTGGAGCCAATTTTTTAGACAGTACAGTTATTGGTGTTGATTTTCAAACTAAACCATTTGTGATAAAAACACTTGAAAAAGAACTAACTGCTGATGCTGTAATAATAGCCACAGGAGCCTCTGCTTTATGGTTAGGATTAGAGTCTGAAGAAAAATTAAAGGGAAAAGGAGTTTCTGCATGCGCTACTTGTGATGGATTTTTCTTCAAAGACAAGGAAGTCTGTCTTGTTGGTGGGGGTGATGTGGCAATTGAGGATGCACTATTTATGGCTAAAATTGCAAAAAAAGTCACAGTCATTAATAGAAGAGATGAATTACGGGCAACACATGTTTTACAACAACGTGCATTTGCAGAACCAAAAATTAAATTTGTATGGTGGAGTATTGTTAAAGAGATTATGGGTGAAGATATTGTTACTGGGATGAAACTTGAAAATGTAGAAACTGGAGAAGTAAAAGAACTTAGTTGCAGTGCTGTTTTTATTGCAATTGGTCATAAACCAAATACGGATGTTTTCCGAGGTAAGGTCAACCTTCTTCCAAATGGATTTATCAAGCTAGAAGAAAAAAGTAAAACTAGTGTAGATGGAGTTTTTGTAGCAGGTGATGTCTTTGACTATGAATACAGACAAGCAATAACTGCCGCAGGTTCTGGATCTCAAGCTGCAATTAACGCTATTCGATATTTAGAAACAAAATAAACTCTACTTGATTATGATTTTAGTAGTTAATTGGGAAAACTGTTAAAAACTATTTAACAAAAAATTACTCAATGACAGTAGAGGATGTTACAGAAGCACAATGGGATGAAAAAGTTTTGTCTCAAGATCATGTTGCTGTTGACTTTTGGGCTGAATTTTGTGGTTTTTGTAAACAATTAGCACCAGTATATGACCAAGTTTCAAATGAAGTAACTGACATGAAATTTGTCAAAGTAGACGTTCAGAGTGAAACCAGTTTGGCTCAAAAATATGGAGTTCAAGGAATACCTGCAATTAAATTCTTTTGTCATGGAAAAGAAGTTGGCGGTGTAGTTGGATACAGAACAAAGGATCAACTAAAACAGGATATCACTAGAGTTCGTGCAGAAGATGAATCTTGTGCAGCAAACACATCAGATCTGAAGTAATAACTCTTTTTTTGATGTATGATATAATAAACAATGTCTGAAACTAAAAAAAATTCAAGTTTAGCAATACGTTAAATGAAATAATAATTCTAGATAATCTGAAAATTTGTTTGATTTTCTAAAAAATACAATCATGTGGATTTGAACCAAAGCAACAATTCCTCTTGAGAGTATTAATATTTTGAAACTAGAAACAACATTGTCTCAAAAATTAATAGAATCAATTTTACATCTATGTTTTTAATTTTTGAATTTTTTCAAGAATTTTTTTCTCTAACTTTTGTTCATCTTTTAATCTTTGATAATAAATTTCATCGTATGGCATTTGAATTATTAACAAAATTAATTTAAAAGGGATTTCCCAAATTACAACCAAATCTATTTTGAATTAAACAAATTCTCTTAATTTCTTTTCTTTGTATAATTTTATGGTAGTTAAAGCATTAAACCCAAAAATTACAACAAGTCCTAGGTAAGCCAAGGGTTGACTGTATTGAATTAAAACAGCAGAAACACCTGTTCCAAAAATACTTGGTAGTAACGACAATGCATAGAGCCACCATCCACAACATCCAAGAGGAACTAGTGAGAAAAATGAGAAAAATGATGTTACTGCAGTACTACTAGCATTTCCTCCAAAGGCTTTTCTCTTTACGTTTAATCTGCATCCAAGTGCTTTACTTTTATCAGACAGGTAAACCTGCAAACCTAATCCAATACCCATACCAATTATTACAATTGCGTTTAATTGAAAAGCCGCATTTATTGCTGCAATAGGTTCCAATGCAGGCGTTGTAAAAACAACTACTGTTAGATAAACAACAACTGTCATGATTCCAGCCAAAATTGCCTTCTTAATGGGATTCAGATTCAACCATTTTCTCACAACCAGACTGTTGGTCAACTTGAATTTCATAGTCTGACTCAATTTCTCACATCTCCAAATAGTTCTGTATCAGGATGAAATGCTATCCATTCAAACCAAAAACCAGGATCAATTGCCATGCGGATCAGTTCGGTTCCTTTTAGGGGACCAGATACTGCTATCCCTTCATAACTCCATTCAGATTTAGTCTGCAAATCAATCAACTTTTCTTCTAAATAATCAAATTCCAAAACTTGATCATTTATTGTCCTATCAAATGCTCTTGTGTTTCCTGAAAACTGAGATATTAGTAGAATAAACTTGTCAAAAATTTTATCGTTAATTACATGAGAAGACTCGACATCTTTTTGGTTGTAAGCCTTGTAGATATTACCTTGATGGAATCCAATTATAATTGTCTTGGGAGGTAACCTATCATCTTTGTTTTCTACTGGAAAAAGTATCCTAGGATCAGTGTAATAACTGCCGTAGGGATCAACTCCATAAGGGCGAAGATGGCCAGTATCAGTAGTTAGAACTAATGAGTCTGGATGTAGAGTCTTCCAGTCTTTCCAAGTAATAACATCAAATGGAATTTTATTTAATTCGAATCCTGCTAACTCGCCAACTATTGCTATACCTAACGCTTGGCTCCAATACGATTCTGTTAATCTGTCATACATGACAAGATTACTGTTGTATAATTTACCAGAAGTTCCAAATTCGACTTCGTTACCGTTAATGGTTCTTTCAAAGACTTGGTTTGTAAAACAAAGAGGACAATATGTAACAGCTACTGGTATGTCGCCAACATTATCGTTTACAATCTCATGCCAAACTATGATGGATAGTGGGTATGCCTTTATTTCGCCGTTTATTTCAAGTCCAATTATCATATCATTGTCTGATACAAACTCCGCTTCATTTGCATTTACAAACTTGGGATTGTCAATCGAAGGAATGCCATCTTTTGGAGGTCCGCCAGATCTAATTTTATCCAAAGGGACTGTGTTTTACTCCGTCAGTTGTAATCACTTCGTATATATTTTCAGAAACAGCCGATGCTGATGATTCAAATAAAGAAAAAATAGAGAGTGATGCCAACACCATTATTCCAATGGCTGAATATTTTTTGTTGGTCATACAACTATCACGGTTCCAGTCATCCAAGGGTGAATCGAACAAAAGTACTCGTATTGTCCTGTTTCAGTGAAGGTGTGTGTGAAAGTATCGCCTGCCATAACGATGCTGCTGTCAAAGACACCATCAGAACCATCCTCAAAACTACCACTAGTGACAGTATGAATTGCAAATGAATCGTTGTGCCATGTTACAGACTCACCAATCCCTATGGTTACTTCACCTGGCAAAAAGCATGAACCGCTTTCTGCACAGCTTGGATCAGAGGCTTCATTTGGTATTATTACTTCAGTTTCTGCAAATGCGTCTTGCGATGCAATAATGACCACAAATGTAGCCAGAACAAGCGATGGGACTTTAACCCATGAACTTTTTATTTTTTTATTCATGTGTTGGTGATAATGAAAACTCGAGATAATGTAAGCTAAGAACAAGTATTGAAAAATATCACTTTGTGTTTAGCTCGTGTTATGTATTCCCTTACTAGTTAATAGACTATGAAGACAACGAGTTGTCTAAATTGTAACCACACAAGGGGCGAGTGCAGCTGTCTTTGTTGCTGTCCTATTTCGAAAATAGGCTGCCCTTCTTGTGTTGTTCCAGTTTTGGCCTACAGAGGTATCAAAAAACTAATCAGGAAAGTTAGGAAGTAAAGATGAAAATGTCAAAAATAACTATTCCACACATTCCATTTATAGTTCAGAATGGTATAAGAATTAAGAAACAATCTTGTGGATTTTGCCCTGGAGACATGTGCCTTTTAGACTGCAATCTGTGTTCCAAAGATAAAAAAATAGATTTTAGATTCTACATTTCACAGATTTTCGAAACATCATATGTTCCTGCCTTTTTCCAAATATGATCAAAGTAATCAACACACCATTCATGAAATTCTGGATCATCGCTGATGAATGCAGAATACATGTCTGGTTCTCCTTTTAAATCTGGAAAGAAAAGTATTCCAGTTTTTTCGTTCATTACCATCATGGTCTGAATTTTTTTCACCATTTTTCTTTTGTAGGTGCCCTCTGAAATTACCTTCCGTAGTTCAGAACTTGTAAGTTCCTTTCTGAAACCTTTGGGTACTATCGTATTTTCTCCATGAATTAAAAAAATCTGGATACCCTTCTTTGCTTTTGATACTTTTAGTTTAAAGAACTCTGGAGGTATTTGTGAGGTAATAACTCGCAAGTACTCTTTGGCGTTTTCAGCTAAAGATAACCATTTATCAACTATAACAAAATTTCCCCGAATCAATTCACAATTACTCAAATTTCCAATTCTTTGAAGAAACTTTGGCGACAGATCTGAAGGGAAATGCTCTTCAAAATATTCCTTGTACTTGTTGACGAAACCAAAAGAGCATAGTTGGGATACCAAAATTCTGCCATAGGACGTAAGTGCAAAAAACCCATCCGAGTCTTTTTTTATCATGCCTGCATCGGCTAATCTAACAGTATTCCGATGAGTTTCCTGTATTGTAATGTCTAGTTCTTTTGCTAGTTGTGCTGACCTCCACTTTTGCTCTTTCAACATCTGAAGAATATCATATCTGCTTTCACCTGCTAACTCCATGAATACTTTAGAGAGTGAATTTGAGTCTTCAACCAACAAGGTAGAGTATTACTTCTTTCACTAAAAGGTTCTCAAATATCTTATGAGACACTTGGCAAAATGTTAA
>JADFLN010000011.1 GCA_022564385.1 Nitrososphaerota archaeon
GTGTTGAATTGTCCAAAAGAAATCAGGCTCCTTAAGAAGATGAGATATTGCATCCCAAAATCCACCAGAGACTGCAATTACAGGCCCTAACACTGCAAGAATTGAAACGAATGAAACTAAAGTGGTAATTTTAGTTAGAAAAGAATTTGTAAATCTTGAATTAAGTTTCATTTTGTTTAGTCTTCATGAGAGTGGTATTTGAAACATTGGAAATTTATCGATTTGAAAAATTGAACTTTATAGATTATTTTTCAATTAACTATATTAGAACAAAAGAACTGGAAAAATCATGAGTCCTGGAATAGGTCTGATGAAAAGAAGGCTGGAAAAGGAAAAGGATGCAATTGCGCTTGCAGTGTCTGGAATTGCAAAAAAATATGATGTAAAGCCAGATGAAATCAAAACGCTAGAAACAAAGTATCATGAAGATACAGGAGATTGGTATGTTGCATTAGGATGGGATGGAAAAAAGGCCATTGTTAAGATGGATTCAGTTTTAGGAACAATTATTGAAATTAAAGAAATTTAATTATCAAGTAATATTTTTAAAATAACATGACTAGTGCAATTGTTCTTGGTGGTTCAAGAGGAATAGGAAAAGCAATTTCAGAATCACTAAAATCTATAGAAATTGATGTTTTTGCTGCTTCAAAAAATGATATTGATACATCAGATTTGAATAGTGTAAAAAAATTTCTAGAGAAACATAATCAAACAGATATTCTAGTTCTCAACACAGGAGGTCCTGCTCCAAAACAATTCTCAACTATAACTGAAGATGATTGGAAACTATATCACAATCAGTTATTTCTAGGATTTTGCATTATTTTACAGAATATCAAAATTAATGATGGTGGATACATCTTTTTGATTAGTTCAAATGTGATTAAAGAACCAAATCCAAAATTAATAATTTCTTCAGCATATCGTGCTGCATTTAGTGAAGTTTTCAAAATTTTAAGCAAAGAATATGCAGAAAAAAATATCAGTTGTATCAATATTGCTCCAGGTCCTATCAATACAGATAGAACTAAAGAATTAATAGAAAATATTGAAGAATTTAAAAAATCTTTACCTATGAAAAGACTGGGAGAACCAAAAGAGATTGGAGACTTTGTAAAAGCAATTATTGAAAACAAAATAAAATATCTTTCAGGTGTTACAATAAACTTTGATGGTGCTAATTCAAACTATGTTTTTTAAAATTATTTTTTAAATTCAACATTTGGTACATCAGGTTGCCCTGCAATGGCTATTAATCCACCATCACGTAGCTGTTGTAGCAATTGCATAACTTCTTTTTCTACTTGCTTTCTTTGTAATCCTGTTTGTTGTGCAAATACTTCTACTAGTTCGGTAACTTTACGTTGTCCATTACAAGACTTCCAAAAATCAACGATTGCTTGATTTACCATAAAACTTTGCTCATGCTCGTTTACCAAAACCATTGAACCATCTTCTTGTTTAACTAGTTTTCCTACTCCTTGAGGTAGTGCAATTTCATAATTGATTGGTGCTGGGGTATTCAATCCAGATCCCATGTTCTTGATTTTGATTTTTGCCTCTTCAGACATTTTATCCATTGACCATGGAGGATCCCATACGATGTCTACGCTAACATTGTTAACTCCCGGGACTTTTTTCACATATCTTGTAGCATCTTGAACCAGAGTTTCATGAAGTGGACAACCTTGAGTTGTCATTGTCATTTTAATATTAACATCATTGTTTTCTGCAACATCAATACCATAAATCAAGCCCATCTCCACAATGTTAAGAGGAACCTCAGGATCCATGCATTGTTTAAGAGAATCCTCAATTGCTTTTGCAGAAACTGTACTCATATTGTAAAATGTATTTAAAAAACAATAAAAACTTTCTATTAATTAGCTTCAAATAATTTTTTGATGGATTTCTCATAAGGTGGTTTAGCCACACCTTTTTCTGTAATAATTGCTGAAATTAGTTCTGGTGGAGTAATATCAAATGCAGGATTTATCACGTTAATGCCATCAGGAGCAGTTTTTTTGTCTCCAATTCCCGTAACTTCACTCCCCTTCCTCATTTCAATAATTACATCTTTGGCATCACTTTTCATATCAAATGTAGATAATGGTGCTGCAACGTAAAACGGAATTTCATGTTGTTTTGCCATGATTGCTATCTGATAGGTTCCAATTTTGTTAAAGACATGACCAGTTTTTACTATCCTGTCAGCACCAACAATAACTTTATCGACCAATCCATTTGCCATACTATATCCTACTGCAGTATCTGGAATAAGACTGACATCAAATCCATCGTGTTTTAGCTCAAATGCAGTTAGTCTAGAACCTTGTTGTACAGGTCTTGTTTCTGTTGCAATGATTTTGACTTTTTTTCCACTCTCTCTTGTTGCTCTAATTACACCCAATGCAGTCCCATATGCTACTGTAGCTAATGCACCAGCATTACAGTGAGTCATTATTGTATCATTATTATCAAAAAGAATAGAACCAATTTTTCCCATGGTCTTGTTTATTTCTATATCATCATCAGCCATTTTCTTGGCTGCATTAATTACTAGTTCTTTAATTTGTTCTACTGTATCTCCAGATTTTGCAATATTCATTATTTGGTCTAAACCCCATGCCAAGTTTATTGCAGTTGGTCTCGTCTCAAAAAGAATTTGTTTTGCAATTTCTAAATCTGAAATTAATCTATCTTTAGTAGTTGTTTTACTTTGTAAAACTGCTAATGCCAAACCAAATGCACCTGATACTCCAATTGCAGGAGCGCCTCTCACTACAAGAGTTCTAATTGCATCTGCAACTTGATTGTAATCATCGTATTCTACAAAAACAAGTTCATTTGGTAACTTTGTTTGATCAATCATTACAACTTTGTTGTCTTTCCATTCAACTGTTCTAAGAAAGGAAGTTGTTTTAGTTAATGATTCTTCCAAGTTAGCTTGAATGTATTCAAACTTTATTAAAACTATGCCAAGAAAAGTCTACGAATTGAAAATGGAGCCTGTAATTCAAATAATAGTTTTATGTATAAATCAAGTATGAACTATCTAGGAAAACGAGAATTATGAAGATAAAAGAACTTTATCATAAAATACGATTAGGGCAATCAATACTTTTTCCAGTATTATCAATGATTAATTTTATTATAATTTCATATTCGTTGACAACAATTAAAGATGTGATACCAATTCATTTTTACATTCCAATTTTTGCAGTTGCATTAATTTCAATGTTAATGGTGATTGGAAGTATTTTTCACAGTAAACAACAATCAACTGATTTCAACATGAATTTCAGAAAACAAACCTATTTGATAAAGTCAATAAGATTAATGTTAGAGTCACAATTGAATAAAACTCCAGAAACTGAAACATGGATAAAAGAATTAAAAAAAATGGAAGATGAACATGGACAAGATAAATTATGATGTACTGATTCCTGCAAGGAATGAAGAACTCATAATAGAAAAAACATTAAATCATCTTAACAAACAAACAATCAAACCAAATTCAGTAATTGTTGTAAATGATAACTCTAATGACAAAACAAAAGAAATTGCAACGTCTTATGGGGCAAAAGTCATTGATTTTCCATATGAACACAAAAATTGGGTTATAAGTGGAAAGTTAGGCATTGTATTTTCATTTGGAATGAAATACTTTGATAAAAATAATTCTCATTTTATGATTCTTGGTGCTGATCATATTTTACCTGAAAACTATATTCAAGACATTATTAGAAACATGAAAAAAGATGGTGTGGATATGGCATCAGGAATTATAGAGAATGAAGTAACTAAATCACCTAGAGGTTCAGGAAGAGTTTTTACAAAAAAAGCAATGGAATGTATAGATTGGAAATATCAATCTAATTATGGTTATGAAACATATGCCTTGTTTAAGATACAATCAGAAGGCATGAAAACATTTGTCTATCCTATAATGACAAAAACCCAGAGACCAACTGGAACAAATTATAATAAAAAGAAATTTTATCACATGGGATTTTCCTATAAGGCATTAGGTTATACATCATTTTATGGTATTGGCAGAGGTTTGACTATTGCAAAAAAATATGGATTGTATAATGGTTTTATGTTTTCAATAGGATTTTTTTCAAATCATAATGTGGCTTATGATGAAAAAATACGTCAATACTGTAAGAACAATCTCGAACATTCTTGGGAAGATCTCTTGTATAACCCAAAGCAATTGCTAAAAAAACTAAACCAATGAATCATCTGAAAGAATGAATTCCAACTAATTTTGGTTTACCATTTTGTAAAAATTTTAAAATTTAAGAAATAAGATTTTACATTGTAGCTTGTTCTGCATCATGGAACATCTGACTCTTTGCACAACCAGAAGCAAGTTCATCACCTGCACCACGTCTCATAAGACCACGATAAAGACCGTCTTCTAGTGTGACGCCTTCTCTTTCTTCCCACTCTTCAACAGTAATAGAGAATTTCTTTTGAATTCTGTCTCTATACCATTCAGGAATTACATTAAATGCACAAAATGGA
Organism: Nitrososphaerota archaeon; assembly: GCA_022564385.1. Lineage (GTDB taxonomy): Archaea > Thermoproteota > Nitrososphaeria > Nitrososphaerales > Nitrosopumilaceae > Nitrosopumilus. The sequence goes on from JADFLN010000011.1 coordinate 4,537, forward strand.
ACTATTCTAAGATCTGGGGTTACATAATGAATATCACATCTTTGTAATCTTTCTAGGTCTTCGTTGTATTTGTCTTGAAAGTGCATCATACCAAGGAATAATCCCTTGACGTGCCACGAGCCAATTGAATCAAATGATCTCTTCATTAAGATATTACCAAACATTTTTGCTAGGTCTAATCCTGCGGGTTGCTTCTTGGAATCAACAAAGCCTTTGAGTTTTCTTACAACTTCGAGCATTGTAAAGTATTTGTTTTTACCAGAACGAATCTCTTCTGCTTTATCCTCAAATAATTCTAACATACCTTGAATGTCACAGAATTTTGTTATTGGAACAAACTTCTTTGTTTCTGCATCTTCAAAGATGTATGTACCTGCACCACAAGCAAAGTGTATTGATAGTTCATACTTTGGTTTGCTTGAGAATGCTTCAATTACATTTGTCATTGGCATACAACTTGGTACTGGAAACCAATCATCAACAGTTACTTCACCATTTGTTTGCTCTTCAATTCTTTGGATACAATCAGGAACTGTGATTCTATATTTTTCACGTTCTTGTTTTCCCATTCTTCCAGTTAGTGATACTGGTTGAAAGTTTACAGCATGAACTATATCCATGTTCTTTTGTGCATATCTGATAATTCCACCTAATTCGTGGTCATTAATTGATTTGATTACTGTTGGAACAAATACTACAGAGGTACCAGTCTTTCTGCAACTATCAAGTGCATATGGAATCTCCCAGTGGTTCTTTGGGTTTGTTCTTGGAGTTACACCATCAAATGAAAGATACAAGTTGTTACATCCAGCAAGTCTTACTTCACGTGCTGCTTCTGGATCCATTGCGTGTCTGATACCATTGGTATTCATTTGGATATGGTCAACACCTTCCTCTTTCATTATTTTAATAACATCAGCAATATCATCTCTAAGCATTGGTTCGCCACCAGTAATTTGCATAGAGTTTCCTGGAATTGGTCTTTCTGCTCGTAGAGTTTTCATCATTGCTCTGATTTGAGTATGATCTGGTTCATACATGTAAGCACCTTCAAGGCCTTTCTTTACATAAAAGAAGCAATACCAACATGTTAAATCACATCTGTTAGTTACAATCATGTTTGCAAGTCCAGTATGAGATAAGTGATTTGAACATAATCCACAGTTATTTGGACAGGAACATCTGTCAATCATTACGTTTGGAGAATGAGCACCTTTTCCATCCACCCAATATGTGCTGAACTTTTTGTACATTTCATAAGAACCAAAGTACAATTCCTCACATTCGCCGTGTGTTGGACAAACTTTAGTCATGAAGACCTGACTATCTCGCTCAAAGACTTCTGCATCCAGAATCATATTACAGTCTGGACAGATACTTTGAGTGAATCTAATAGTAGATTTTTTGCTTAAACTTTTAGACGATTGATTAGATATCTGAATTAGTGCCATGCCTACAATGGTCGTTTTTCTGAATTAGTATATAATCAATTTCATACTTGGCCCCGTGTGGAATTTAGGATGTAGGTAGATGTGATTTAAATACAAAAACTGATCGACTAGATCGAATGAGTATTTCTGATAAAACAAAAAAGGCATTAGAAAAAATTGGTCTTACAAGTTATGAGATCAGAACATTTTCTGCTCTACTCAAAGCAGGCGAACAAACAGCATCTGATCTTAGCCAAAAGTCAGGAGTACCATATTCAAAAATTTATGAGGTGTTAGGAACTTTAGAAGAGAAAAGTTGGATTGGTTCTGATGATTCAAGACCAACAAAATATTTTGCAAAATCACCAGCAACAGGAATAGAAACTACAAAACAAAAAATGGAAGGTGATTTTTTACAGAATCAAAATGTAATTTTAAATGAATTAATTCCATTATACGAGAAAAGTGGAACAAGTGAAAAACCAGACATTTGGGTACTTTCAGGAGGAATCAATATTGCAGCTAAAATTTTAGAAATGGTAGAGTATTGTAGAAAGGAAGTAATGATTGCAATACCAGAAGCTGGAGAAGAACTAGTCAAACAAGCATTACCAAAATTAAGATCACTTCATGATAAAGGAGTAGATATTACAATACTTGCTTCAGATACAATGGATAAAGAATCAATCAATGCAATCAAAAGAGTTGCAACTGTAAAAATTAAGAAAGGTTTGTTTGGAGGAGGTATAATATCTGATAAAAAATATGTTGTAATTTTGTTAGGTCCAGAAATAGCAGGTGAAACTTCTTCAGATGTGGTTGCAATTTGGGCAGATCATGCAGGATTAGCTGGATTTGCACGTCAATACTTCGAATATTTATTAAAAGATTCAAAGAAGGCGTAGTATGAATCCACCAAAGGATGAAATTCTATTTGTAGGAACTGCAGATGCAGAACATATAGAGATGTATCTAAAGGCAATTTGGCATATTAAAGAAAGAGGAAATGATGTCAAAATCAGCACCATCGCAAAAATGCTTAATGTTAGACAGCCAAGTGTGGTTCAAATGCTCAAGAAATTAAATGGTCAAGATTTGGTTTCGTACAACAAGGCTGGAGTAAAACTCACAGAAGAGGGTAAAGCAATTGGTGCAAATATGATGAGAAATAGTAGATTGTTAGAAGTTCTCATGGAAAATACGCTAAAAGTGGAAATTGATGAGGAATTGGTATGTGGTGTTGAACATCATATGAAAAAGCAATTTACAGATGCTTTGTGTAAAATGCTAAATCATCCAAGAAAATGTCCACATGATCGTGATATTCCAATGGGTGAATGTTGTAAATCAGATTAAGTGAAATTGCATCCTAAAAGATATATCATCTGAGAAAATACATTCTGGCATGGCATGTTTTTGTGGATGTGAAACATATGAAAAAAATGATGATGGATACAAGATAGCATGTGTAAAATGCGGACATGGACCTCAAAATCATGATGAAGAATGGAGAGCGACTGTAAGACAGAATGAATCACAAAGTCAAAAACGCGAGATAGACTTTGGATAGAAAACTATTCACCAATTATTTTCACTAAAACTCTTTTTGATCTTTTTCCATCAAATTCTCCATAGAAAATTTGTTCCCATGGACCAAAATCTAATTCACCATTAGTGACAGCAACTACCACTTCTCGCCCCATTACTTGTCGTTTTAGATGAGCATCTGCATTATCCTCGCCAGTTTTGTTGTGATCATACTGATCAATTGGTTCATGTGGAGCCAAACGTTCTAACCATTTTTCATAATCCTTATGCAAACCACTTTCATTGTCATTAATGAAAACACTAGCAGTGATGTGCATTGCATTTACAAGACAAAGTCCCTCTTGGATTTTACTTTTTGTAACTAATTTTCTAATGTCAGGAGTAATATTTACAAATGCTCTTCGTGTTTTAACATGAAATGTAAGATAATCAGTAAGAGATTTCATATTTTTTCAAAGTAAATCAACCATTAAAATCCTAAGGTAGGCTCAGAACTCAAGATCCTCATCATCATTCAAAGGGATAGATACATCACGGCCCACAAGTCATATTTCAGGCAGATTACTATTGAATCTTTCAAGAAGCTTGATAAATGGCAAAATAGATTAACATTCAAAATGGTTTTAATTAATACACCATCTTCAGTGGAAAGTTTTCGAAGATTTATCTTTTCAAGTACATGCAAATCTTATGCACCAAGAAGTTATTTTGAAGATTTTGAGGTATTTCCAGAAAGAGAGGATAATTTGGGATCAGTTTACGTCGAAGCTGCTGATAAAGTAACTTTGAAAAAAATTAGAGACATTACATTTGTAAATGCAAGAGATATTCTTGGAATAATTTATAATTCAAAAAGTGGAAACACATCTCTAAAATGGCGCCAGATAAAAAGAAACAATGGCAAAGTTACAGGAGAAGCTTCTGCAAATTCTCTTACCAATCTATCAGAATCAGGTGTTCTTACTTTAGATTGGGTTGAAAACTATCTGAGGAAAAAATCTGAAGAAGTAAAGACTAACGAAGTTACAAGCTAAACTCTTTTCTTTTTGCATATTAGAACAATATCATGATAACAAAGATAATTGATGAGAATTCAATTTCCGTAATGCCAGAAGATTCGGATGATCTTTTGAATCTACGTCGCATAATTAAAGAAGGTGATAAAATAATTGGAGATACAACAAGAGTTCTAAAACAAGATAAGGATTATTCAAGACCTGATAAAGGAGAAAGAGTTAGGGTTAGAATTGCATTAATTGTAGAAAAAATTTCACTTGATGATGTTTTAGATAGATTAAGAATTGGTGGAACAATTTCTGAATCAAGTAATGAATCAGTACCACATGGTTCACATCATTCATTTATTCTAAAAGTTAATGATGGAATAACAATTTCAAAGAAAAAATGGTTATCGATCGAAAAAAATCTTCTAGTGTCAAGTAATAATCAAGTTAGCTTTGTACTTGTTGCAATTGATACTGGTGATTGTGGAATTGCAAGACTAAGAGGAACACATTTGAAATTTATTCCAAATATCTATTCAGATTCTAGTGGAAAGAGATACAAAACTAATTTCAATATTGAAAAATTCTTTGAACAAGTACAACAAGCAGTATCAACTGTTTTGAAAGAAGGAGATTCAATAGTAATTTTTGGTCCTGGAGAAACAAAAAAAAGATTTGCCAATTTCATTCAAAAATCTCAAAACACACAAAAATATAAGATACAGGTTATTGAAGGCATTGATTCAGGCGGAGAAGATGGAATTTACATATTCACAAAATCTCAAACAATGAAGGAAATAATGTCAGATAGCAAGCTGGCCAAAGCATCATCAATAATTGATGAGATAATGCTTCTTGCAAATAAAAAGAGCGAAAAATTTACTATGGGATTTGATGAAACTTTTAATGCAAACCAAATAGGTGCAGTTGAATCTCTAGTATTTTCAGACAAAGCAATTCAAGATAATGAGCAAAGAATGATAGATTTTCTAAATGATGTTGAAAGTAAGGGAGTAAAAATTTACAGTGTTGATTCATCCACAGATATTGGTTTAAGAGTTACAGGTTTGGGAGGAATAGTTTCATTATTACGATATGCAATAAAGTCCTAACTTGTAGAATCTATTAACCAATTTAGATATGATTTGTTGATTGATGTAACATCAATTTCTGCAATTTCAGGAACATCATATGGATGAGTTTCTTTAATTTTCTTTTTTAGTAGTTTCTTGTTTTTTGTTGTAGTTTTAAAAATTGCAAGGTATTCAGATGCATTTTCCACTTTTCCATTCCAAGAGTAAATTGAAGAAATTTTAGAAATGTTGACACATGCAACAATCTTATTTTTTACAAACTCATTTGCAATTTTTGTAATTGATTTTTTGTTAGGATATGTTGAAATGATTATCACGGGTTTCATAGTAACCGATAAATGTACGTACTTTAAAAAATTAACAATTAATTTGGAACTTGATTTTATTACTCAGAATGCGATAATCTATGTGTTAATTGCTTGGGTTATCATTTATGTAACTGCAAAAGGTCTAAAATTACAAAAATATGGCGTTGAGATAAAGCCATACAGCCTCATATACAAAAATAAACAAGTTAACTCAGTTCTCATTAGAGTTCTGAGTAGAACAAGGAGAGGAATCAGAGTTTTTGCTGATGTAAGTGTAATTGCAGGTTTTCTAATGATGGCTTATGCATTTTACTTTTTACTAAATAATATATCAAACTTTTTTGTTGCACAAGATGAATTTTCAGAATTAACTATACTTATTCCAGGAGTAACATTAACTTCTGCACCTGCTATTGCATTCTTTTTACTGTCAATTCCAATTGTACTAGTTATGCATGAAGGAGCACATGGTATAGTAGCTGCATTAGAAAAAATAAAGATCAAAACAGGTGGCTTTGCAATATTTATTGCATTGTTTGCAGGATTTGTAGAACCAGATGAGGAAGAATTTGACAAGGCAAAAAAGATTTCAAAACTACGAGTAATTGGAGCAGGAGCTACATCAAATGTAATGTTCGCAATTGTTTTAGGTGCTATTATGTTAACAAATCCACTTTTTGGAATGGTTTTAGATAGCCTTCCACTATTTGGGGAAGTTATCTTAAACACATTTTATGAATTATCGCAAGGAGTGTTGATACTTTCAATCATACCAAATTCAGGAGCTGAACAAGCAGGATTGTTTGCAAATGATATCATTATTTCAATTAATGATATACCGATCCATGGTCCAGCTGATTTCCCCAGCTTAAATCCAGGGGATACAGCTAGTGTTACTGTACTTAGAGATAGTCAAACATTAGAATTTGGTGTGGAGATTATGCCAGCACCAGATGATCCTGAAAGGGGATTAATAGGAATTATGAGAGATAATTCAATTCCCTACAAACCTGTAATGAATTTCATTGACTGGACAAATGTGGATTTCAATGTTTCAATGTTCTTGTTATGGCTTTGGATGATTTCATTTTTTATAGGAATTATCAATATGCTTCCTTTACCAATATTAGATGGTGGAAAATTCATTCATATAATTATTGACAAAAGAATTTCAGACAAAGCAGTAAATGGTGTTATGTTGGTAATTTACGTATTCACCTTTGTTGTGTTTGGTCTAAACATTGCTTTATCCTACATGAAATCTGGATGGTTTACAATATAGAAAATACCTAAAGAATCATTAATGAAAAAAAATACATGGATTTATGATCTGTGATAGATGTGAAAATCAGGCAGTCTATACTAGAAAATATTCAGGTCAAAAGCTATGCTCACAATGTTTCTCAAATTCCATTGTGAGAAAAACTGCTAAAACCATTTCAAAATATAATATGATTAAAAATGATGATTTAGTAGCTGTAGCAGTCTCTGGTGGAAAAGATTCCCTAGCATTACTAAAAATTATTCACGAAATGACTTTAACCCATAATTTTAAAATTAAGGCAATTACAATTGATGAAGGAATTCCTGGATATAGAGACGAGGCACTAGAAATTGTTGAAAAATTTTGTGGAGAATTAAATGTTGACTACAATGTCTACTCTTACAAAGATTTGTTTGAATTGACACTTGATGAAGCATTAGAGTTAAGAGAAAGTAAAAAAACTTCTTCATGTTCAATTTGTGGTACACTAAGAAGACGCGCAATGGATTTTGCGGCAAAGGATATTGGAGCTGATGTAATTGCAACTGGTCATAATCTAGATGATACATTACAAACATTTGTCATAAACATGCTTTCAGGCGATACAAATAGGATTGGGTGGATGGATCCTGATACATCTACAAATTCTTTAAGGAAAATAAAACCATTTTGTGAGATATATGAATCTGAAATAGTATTTTATGCATTTACAAACAACATACCATTTCAATCAGAACCTTGTCCCCACATGAATGAAGGAATAAGAACAGAAATTCGTGAATTTCTAAATTCATTAGAAAGTCAACATAGTGGAATTAAAAATAATTTGTATCAATCAGTTCTCAAAGTATCTCAAATTATAAAGAATTCCAATAGTAAACAAAAAACAATTTGTGAAAAGTGTGGTAATGAATGTACAGGTAATGTATGCTCAGTTTGTAATATAATTTTAAAACTAAAAGCAAATCAAACCTAATGCAAATATAACATACTTTCTTTAGAAAAAATGGTAGTAGGTAGGATTAGGGTGCTAGCCGTGCCCTGTTCTGAAACCGGCTATATGCAGAGATCAGTAACTGTTGGGTAAATCTCTAGATGGGTAATTCCCGCTTGGTGTGCGGAAATGAAATCACGCCGAGGCGGGTGGTTGCAGGACTAGAACTGTCCGAAGGGATAATTTCTAAGACCGAACCATCGAAAGGGATGAGGTCCGGGAGGGAGCAATCCTAAGGTGGGACATCCACGCTTCCTCGTCAACGTGGCGGATCTTGTATGCCTTGAAATGGGGCTATTTGTCTAGACTGGAGCCAACAGATCTGCTACCTTTATAATTAAAATTAAATTTGCAAAAGTATGGAAGGAATAATTTCATTTGGAAGTAAGAGAAGTTATGATGACTTTAAGAAACAAATTCCAAGTTCAGTATTACCTCTTTTTGATTCAATCAGAGAATTTTGTTTCTCTTTGGGAAAAAATGTAGTAGAAGATATTAGAATGCACAGAGTAGTTTTTTGTAAATCAATGACATTTAGATGGTTTGTAGATGTAGAACCTCAAAGAGAAGGAGTTATCATTAAAATTCAGAAAAGCCGAAAGGAACCTATACAAATTATTCAGATCAAAAAAGACCAGCAGATTTCAGAGTTTAGTCAAATGCTCAAAGTGTCATATGAAGAGATTCATTAATACAAAACATCAAATTTTAAAAATTCACCAGAAAAATTTTCATTGTATATCTCTACATCTTCAACTCTGGCATTAGCAGGTCCTCCATGAGACCATTCAACAAGTCTACTAACTTTTTCTTCATCACCTTCTAAAATAGCTTCTACACGACCATCTGAAAGATTTTTAACCCATCCAAAAATATTATTTTTCTTTGCCATCACTTTTAGTGCCTGACGAAAAAATACACCTTGTACTTTACCAGTTACAATGATTCTAATTCGTTGATTTGACATTCAAGTTTTATTTCAGCAAGTTATTAATCAATTTTAGGTTTAAAAAAGACTAGTGTCTTTCTTTAATTCTAGCTCTACCAGTTTTTCGGGCAGCAATGCTACCTACTTTTGCGCCAGGAGGTGCATTTCTTGAGACAGTTGAACTTTGTCCAACATGTTGATGACGACCACCACCGTGTGGGTGAACATATGCAGCTTGAGCAACACCTCTAACAATTGGAAATTTTTTTCCTTTTGCTCTGAAACTTCTCCATTTATTACCTGCACTCATCATTGGTCTTTCTCCAGCTCCACCTCCAGCAAGAGTACCAATCATGGCTCTATTTTTTGGATTAAGAGTAGTAAATTTTCCAGAAGGTAGTTTTACTGTAACACCTTCATCACCATGAGAAAAAATAGTTGCATCAGTTCCTGCGGACTTAACTATAGCACCACCATCTCCAAAGTGTCTTTCAATGTTACATACAGTTGTTCCATCAGGAATATTTTGAACACTAATGACATTTCCTTGTTCAATTTTTGATTTTAATCCAAATTGTAAAGTTGTACCTACTATAGTTCCTAATACTGCAGGAACAAATGAAACAGACCCATCCTCAAATCTGATTTTAGATAATGGTGCTTCTCTACCACGTTCATGAATCAGATCAATGACTTTACCTTCATGTTGTTCTGATAATGAAAAACGAGGATAATTTGCCTTGGAGCCTACTTTTCCAGTAGATGTAGATCTAAATTGGTGTCCTCCACGGCCACGTCGTCTAACTAATGGTCTCTTACCCAAGTTGATCGTTTCCTATGTGTAGATGATTTTAAGCTTGTGGTTTTTTTGTTGTTTTTAAAAAGTACCACAAAGGTATAAAAATTAGACAGAGAGTTTCGCTGTATGAGTCAAAATGCTCTTACACTCAAAGTCCTTGAAGCATATACAAGAGACGTTGGAAGAGGCGTAGCAAGAATTGATTATGATTCTATGGATACATTAAATGCCTCTACTGGAGATGTAATAGAAATTAAAGGTAAAAGAAGAACAGTTGCAAAATGTCTTCCATTATATCCATCTGATGAAGGAAAAGGAATTATCAGAATTGATGGACTTGGTAGAAATAATTCAGGAATTGCTATTGGAGATTCAATTTCAGTGAGGAAAATAAAGGCAGTAGCTGCAGAAAAAATAGTAGTTGCTCCATTAGAAGCAATTCCTCCAATTGATGAAAGATATCTTGCAGATGCTTTAGAAAGTGTTCCTTTGATTAAAGGAGATAATGTAATGGTTCCATATTTTGGTGGACGTTTAACTTTTCAAGTTGTAGGAGTAACACCAGCAGCTGATGCAGTTTTAGTTACTCAAAAAACTATTTTCCACATTGCAGAAAAAGGAGAAACATTACGTGGAGTTCCACAAGTCTCATATGAAGACATTGGTGGTTTAACAGATGAAATTAAAAAAGTTAGAGAGATGATTGAGCTTCCATTAAGACACCCAGAGATTTTTGAAAAGTTAGGAATTGAAGCACCAAAAGGTGTTTTATTGTATGGTCCTCCGGGAACAGGTAAGACATTACTTGCAAAAGCAGTTGCAAATGAAAGTAATGCACACTTTATCAGTATTTCAGGTCCAGAAATTATGAGCAAGTTTTATGGAGAAAGTGAAGCAAGACTAAGAGAAATTTTCAAAGAAGCAAGAGAAAAATCTCCATCAATAATATTTATTGACGAAATTGATTCCATTGCACCAAAAAGAGAAGAAGTTACAGGTGAGGTTGAAAGAAGGGTTGTGTCTCAAATGTTATCATTAATGGATGGATTAGAATCAAGAGGTAAAGTAATTGTAATTGCTGCGACGAATAGACCAAATGCAATTGATCCTGCACTTAGGAGACCAGGTAGATTTGATAGAGAAATCGAGATTAAAGTTCCAGACAAAAAAGGAAGAAAAGACATACTTTTGATTCACAGTAGAAATATGCCATTAACAGATGATGTCAATATAGATAAACTTGCATCAGTAAGTCATGGATATGTTGGTGCAGACTTGGAATATCTCTGTAAAGAAGCTGCAATGAAGTGTTTGAGAAGACTACTTCCTGTTCTTGATTTACAAGAAGAAAAGCTTCCTCCAGAAACACTAGATAAACTAATTGTAAATAATGATGACTTTACAAAAGCATTGATTGAAGTAGTGCCATCTGGAATGAGAGAAGTTTTCATTGAAAATCCTGATGTTAGTTGGGATGATATTGGAGGTTTAGATGAAGTCAAACGAGAGCTGCAAGAAGCTGTTGAATGGCCAATGAAATATCCGGCTCTTTATGATAAATTAGGACATAAAATGCCAAGAGGTATTTTACTTCACGGTCCAAGTGGTACAGGAAAAACTTTACTTGCGAAAGCAGTTGCTACAGAAAGCGAAGCAAACTTTGTTTCAGTAAGAGGTCCTGAGCTTTTATCAAAATGGGTTGGTGAATCTGAAAGAGGTATAAGGGAAATTTTCAAAAGAGCGCGTCAATCTGCACCATGTGTGATATTCTTTGATGAAATTGATTCAATAGCACCAATCAGAGGATTAGCTGGAGACAGTGCAGTAAGTGAAAGAGTTGTTAGTCAATTACTTACAGAATTAGACGGAATGGAAAATATGCATGGTGTTGTAGTTTTAGCTGCTACAAACAGAGCAGATATGATTGATCCTGCATTGTTAAGACCAGGAAGATTTGATAAGATTATTCAGATTCCACTTCCAGACAAAGAAAGCAGAAGGAAAATCTTGAAAATTACCGCTAAAGAAATACCAACAGTTACTGATGAAGGTGCATCTCTACGTATTGATTATGATAAACTTGCTGAAATGACTGATGGACTTAGTGGTGCAGACGTAGCAGCCATTGCAAATACTGCAGTTTCTTTGGTAATTCATGAATTCCTCGATAAGCATCCAGATGTCAAAGATGTTGAGAAACAGACTATTGATGCAGTAGTAACTATGGAGCACTTTGTAAAATCAGTAAAGAAGGTAAGAGAACAAAAAGAACTAAAGTTGGGTGAACCAATAGCAGCTTCCTATTACAGGTAGTTTTAATAAAATAACAAATCTAATCCTCGTAAATGTCAGAACATAGAGGATATGAGGGAGGTTCATTAGAATTCCTAAAGGCAAATCAGGTTTCAGTTGGTGATTCTGTTAAGATATTGGCAGATATCACTTATTCAGGCATAATAATGCCAAGATATGAACACAGTGATGACAAACATATTGTGTTAAAATTAAAGAGTGGATACAATATTGGTTTAGAAATTGCAAAGATTGAAAAAATTGAAAAAAATCAATCTACAAAAAAAATTGTTGAGAAAGATGAAAAGATTGAAAAAGTAACAGGATTGCCAAAAATTTTATTATTATCAACTGGAGGAACAATTGCAAGTAAGATTGATTACAGAACGGGTGCAGTTACACCTGTATTAACTGCTGAAGAATTAAATTCATCAGTTCCAGAACTTGCTAAAATTGCCAACATAGATGCACATGTTCTATTTTCAGAATATTCTGAAAATATAATGCCAGAACACTGGTTACAAATTGCTGAAAAGATAAATGAGTATTCTAAATCAGAGTATGAAGGAATAATTATTGCACATGGTACAGATACTATGCATTATACATCATCCTTTCTTTCATTTGCACTTGCAGGATTTCCGATTCCAATTGTTTTAGTTGGATCACAAAGATCATCAGATCGTGCTTCATCAGATGCAGCACTAAATTTGATTAGTGCAACAAAATTTATCATAGAAAGTAAGACTAAAGGTGTCTATATTGTCATGCACCAAGATGAAAATGATGAAACAGTTGCATGTCATTTAGGAACTAGGGTAAGAAAAAACCACACAAGTAAGAGAGGAGCATTCCAAACAATTGGAGATGTTCCAGCATTCATAATTACAGAAAATCAAATTCAAAAAAATATTACGGAAGATTTTTTTAAAGTAAATGAATTTCAACCAAAAATTTATCTTGATACAAAAGTTGCTCTAGTGAAATATCATCCAGGATATGATCCAAATTTACTAGACAAGATTATTGAAATGGGATATAGAGGAATAATTTTTGAAGGAACTGGATTAGGTCATATTGGAAAGACAATGTATGAGAGTGTAAAAAGAGCAAATGAGAAAGGAATCTTTCTAGGTATGACTTCCCAATGTATTGATGGTAGAGTCGGAATGACAGTATATGAGAGTGGACGTGATTTACTTGATTTAGGCATAATTCCCTTGGAAAACATGATTCCTGAAGTAGCATTAGTAAAGATGATGTGGGTAATGGGTAACTCGCAGAACAAAGAAGAGATTAAGAAAATTATGCTTAAAAATATTGCATCAGAGTTATCAAATTAAGAGTGTGGAATAATGTCAGAATTTTCTATAAATGATGTAGGATTGAAAGTAGGACTTGAGATTCACCAACAACTAGCAACTAACAGGAAATTATTTTGTAATTGTAAGCCAATTGAATCTGAGGAATACTATATTAAATTTCAAAGAAAACTACGTGCAGTAAAAAGTGAATTGGGAGAATATGATCCTGCAGCATTATTTGAAAAATCCAAATCTAAAACAATAATATATTATGCAAATCCAGATAGTAGTTGTTTAGTAGAACAAGATGAAGAGCCACCTCATAATTTAGATAAAGATGCAAAAGATCTTGTACTGGTAATAGCATCATCACTTGATTCAAAAATTTTTAGCGAAGTTTATCCAATGAGAAAAACTGTAATTGATGGTTCAAACACAACAGGATTTCAACGAACAATGTTATTTTCACAGGGTGGACAAATTGATGTTGATGGAGATAAGATTGGTGTTCAGTCAATTTGTCTTGAAGAGGATTCAGCAAAACTTCTTGGGGATAAAGGAAATATCAGGAAATATAGTTTAGATCGTCTTGGAATTCCACTTATAGAGATTGCATTAGAACCTGTAGAGGTAGATTCTAAAAAGATAAAAAAAATTGCGTTGTCCTTAGGTAGACTGTTACGAAGTACTAAAAAAGTAACTAGAGGGATTGGTTCAATCAGACAAGATGTGAATATTTCAGTAAAAGATGGAGGAGGAGTTGTTGAAGTAAAAGGGGTTCAGCAATTAGACCAATTAGAAAAAATAGTAGAATTTGAGGCCAAAAGACAACACGGATTAGTCAAAATTGCTGAAAAATTAAAGAATTTAGATTTCAAGGGAATTTCAAAAGATGTAGATATTTTTGATATTACTAAAGATTGGAGTAGTTGCAAATCGGAGATTATACAAAAAGCACTAAAAGATAATTCAATTATCAAAGCAATAAAAATTGAAAATTTTTCTGGAATGTTTGGATATTCACCATATGAAGGAATTCGATTAGGAAAAGAAATTGGACAATTAGTTAAATTTTATGGGATAGGAGGTATTTTTCATTCTGATGAACTGCCTAACTATGGGATTAATAATGAAGATATTTCAATTGTTAGAAAAATTTTAAAAAGTAAGAAAAATGATGCATTTCTGATAATTGCAGCTCCTTCTTCAAAAATTGATTTTGCGATTGATTCAATAATTAATAGACTAGTAGAAGCAAAAAAAGGAGTTCCTGCAGAAACTAGATTAGCTACACAAACAGGTGAAACAGTATTCTTGAGACCTCGTCCAGGTGCATCTAGAATGTACCCAGAAACAGATATCCCACCAATTTTAATCACAAAGGATGAACTTGAAAATGCAGAAAAAAATATTCCAAAATCATGGAATGAATCACTTTTAGAGTTACAAAAGAAACATGATTTGAATTCTCAGCTTTCAGAACAAATTTTTGATTCACGTTATGCTGAATTATTTGAAAAAATAGTGGAAAGAACTAAAGTCAATCCCACATTTGTTGCATCAATTCTATGTTCTTCAATTACTAAATTAGAGAGAAGTGGTCTAGATTCTAAATTATTAAAGAACGAAGAGATTATCAAGTCATTTCAATTATTAGATGCAGAAAAAATTGCCAAAGAATCAATTGAGATGATTTTTGAAAATATCATGGATGCAAAGTCACAAACTATCGAAGAAGCAATAAAAAATGTTTCAATTGAGACTGTAAATGAATCTGATTTGGAAAAAATTATAGAAGAAATAGTTGAAAAAAATCAAGAAATTGTAAAAAATCAGAAAGAGAGATCTGTTGGACCACTTATGGGAATTGCCATGAAGGAATTAAGAGGTAAAGCATCTGGTGAAATGATAAATAAACTTCTTTTAAAAAATATCAAGAAAAAATTAGCAAATATCTAATTGAAGTTAATGCGGGAAGTGGGATTTGAACCCACGAACTTCTAGAAGATAAGGATCTGAACCTTACGCCGTTGACCAAGCTGGGCGACTCCCGCATTGTAAATTTTTAAAATCTAGAATAAGTTTCTTTATTATACATGAAACAAATACTTCCAATTAATCAAGTGAGAGAATGGAGTTTAGAGAAATATATTGTACAAATTGTAAAAAAGTGCTTGGGCGCTATAATATTAAATTCTACGATCATAGTAAAATTGAAGAAGTATTAAAAACAACTCATATTATTCATGTAAGGAATGGACATCGAGTAAATATTAGAAAATTTGTAAAAGATTAATTCAGTTTTATTATTTCTACTGCTTCGGAAAGGTTTGAAATTCTATGGATTCCATTTTCTGAAATATGTTTATTCCATGGTTGTGAATATAAAATGACTTTTTTGTTGTGCTGAAGAATTTTTAATGCGTTTAGAGGTGAATCATCAATAAATACATCATAATCTAAATCAGCCTTCATTAATCCATCAATTACTGAAACATAATTATCATATGATATATTGTAATGATTAAGCCAATTTTTTACAAAAGAATCAGTAGAACGTTCTCTTGCAGTTACAATATCTACTTGACCTAGATTTGATAGATCTTTTGTTACAGATGATAAATTTTCTTCAGTAGGAGGTATGGAATTCCAACTTTTCCAACAGGAACTTAATTCAGCATAAAAATCATAGCGATTTATTTGAAATTTATTCCAAAAATCCCAACTAGTGATATCATGTTTTGAGATTTTTGGTCTAATTGTATTGCTATAATTTAACCAAGATTTTATTACATCAGCAAGTACACCATCAACATCTAATGCAATTTTCATTTTTTTCAATCAATCACTAGTTTTTTGAAATCATCTAGAAGATTTTTTTGATGTTTATTGAGTTTTTTTGGAATATTTACTACAATTCGAACGAATTGATCTCCTTTGCCTCTAGAATTGATATGTGAAACTCCTTTTCCTTTTAATTTGATAATTGTATTTGGTTGACAACCAGAATCAATTTTAATTTTTTCTGAACCCTCTAAAGTTGGAACAGCAATCTTACAACCTAACGCAGCATCAACCATTGAAATATTTTGATCATAAAAAATATCTTTCCCGTCTCTATTAAATTGGTGATGAGGTTGTACTCTAATTCTAACAATCAGATCACCATTAATGCCACCAGGAATCTCATTTCCTTCTTTTGGAACAGTATAATCACCTGAATCAATGCCAGGTGGAATTTCAAAAGTAACTGTTTTAATTCCTTTTTTCTTTCCTTGTCCTCTACACTCATCACATGGAGTTTCAATTATGGAACCTTGACCTTCACAAGTAGAACATGGTGCAGTTGTTACAAATGAAGCAAATCCCATATTACGTCTATGTTGTACTTGTCCTTGACCATTACATGTAGCACATGTTTTCTTGTTAGTACCAGGTCTACAACCAGATCCATAACAAATATCACATTTAATCTGTTTTCGCAAATCAATTTCTATTTTTTTCCCATGAAGAACATCCTCTAATGTTATCGAAGTTTCATATAGAATATCAGAACCACGTTGTTGACTAAAACCAACTCCTCCTCCACGACCAAAGACTGATTCAAAAATGGATTCAAATCCACTTCTACTACCAAAAATATCACTGAAATCTCCTCGTGCTCCTTGAAATATATCATCACTAGTGTATCTACCATCAACACCTGCGTGACCATATTGATCATAGACTTGTTTTTTTTTAGGATCTGAAAGAACAGCATATGCCTCAGAAATTTCTTTGAAATGTTCTGGAGCATCTGAAGATGTATTACGATCGGGATGAAATTTTAATGCTAATTTTCTATATTGGTTTTTTACTTCACCTGTAGAAGATGTCTTAGATACACCTAAAACCTCATAATAATCACGTTTTGCAGACATGAATCATTCCTTTATCACAATTACCGTATAAATGATTGAATTTGAAAAATTAGCTAGTTTTTGTTTCATCAGGTGAAGATGATTCAGTTGTTTGATTATCTGTACTAGTATCTTGTTGTCCTTCTGTACTAGTATCTTGTTGTCCTTCTGTACTAGTATCTTGTTGTCCTTCTGTACTAGTATCTTGTTGTCCTTCTGTACTAGTATCTTGTTGTCCTTCTGTACTAGTATCTTGTTGTCCTTCTGCATTTGATGAAGGTGAAGTATTTTTGTAAAGTTCAGTAGTTACTTCGCTAACTATGGATTGTAATGCTTCAAGTTTAGGCTTTAATTCATCAGGCTCTTTATCTAAAACTTCTTTAATTTCTTTTACAGCATCAGTAATTTTAATTCCTTGTTCTTGAGAAATTTTATCCTTAAGAGTATCATGGACTAATTTTTCTGTGGTGTAAATATAACTCTCTGCTTCATTCTTAAGATCAATTTTTTCTTTCTTCTTTTTGTCTTCATCAGAGAATTTTTCTGCATCTTTTTTTAATTTTTCAATTTCTTCTTTAGATAATTTGGATGAAGATTCAATAGTTATTTTTGCTTCCTTTTGTGTTCCTAGATCTTTTGCTGTGACATTAATTATTCCATTTGCATCAATATCAAATTTGACTTCAATTTGAGGAATTCCTCTTGGAGCCGGCGGTACATCAGTAAGATTAAAGGTTCCTAATGAGACATTGTCAGATGCCATTGGTCGTTCGCCTTGAACAACATGAATAGTTACAGATGTTTGATTATCAGCCGCAGTTGTGAAAACTTTACTCTTGGAAGTTGGAATTGTTGTATTTCTTTCAATTAATGGTTCTCGGATTCCACCTAAAGTTTCAATTCCTAATGTAAGTGGAGTAACATCAAGTAAAACAATATCACTAGTAACGTCTCCAGCAATAATTCCTGCTTGTATTGCAGCTCCCATTGCTACTGCTTCCATAGGATCAACTCCGGATTCAGGTTCTTTTCCAACAACTTCACCAACCATTTTTCTAACTAATGGCATTCTTGTTGGTCCACCTACCATCACGATTTTGTTAATTTCAGAGTGAGAGAGTTTTGCATCTTCAAATACTTTTACTATAGAAGGTTTACATCGTTCAACAATTGGTCCAATTAATTCATCTAGTTTAGCTCTAGTGATTCTTAATTCAAGATTTTTTGCACCTGTTGATGAATCTTGTGCAATAAAAGGCAAAGTAATATCTGTTTCCATAACCGTGGACAATTCAATTTTAGCTTTTTCAGCAGCTTCTCTAATTCTTGACGTTGCAGTTGTATCTTGTGAAAGATCAATGCCCTCTTTTTTCTTGAATTCGTCAATAATGTAATCGATTAGAATTTTATCCATATCTGTACCACCTAACTGTGTATCACCAGATGTGCTTAGTACTTCAAAAACACCTCCCCCCATTTCCATTATGGTAACATCCAAAGTACCGCCACCAAAATCAAAGACGAGGATTTTCATGTCTTCTTTTGCTTTATCTAATCCAAATGCCAACGATGCTGCTGTTGGTTCATTGATAATTCTAACAACATCAAGACCAGCAATGGTTCCTGCATCTTTGGTTGCTTGACGTTGATTATCATCAAAATATGCGGGAACTGTGATTACTGCTTTCTCTACAGATTCACCAATAAATGCTTCAGCATCTTTTTTGATTTTTTGAAGAATAAATGCAGAAATTTGTTGAGGTTTGTATTCTTTATCTTGAATTTTAAAAATATGAGTAGAGCCCATTTTTCTTTTAGCAGCAAGAATAGTATTATCAGGATTTGTTACTGCCTGTCTTCGTGCAGGCTCTCCAACTAAAAGTTCACCATCTTTAGAAAATGCTACAACTGATGGAAATGCTTTTCCCCCTACAGTAGATCCTTCGGCAGCAGGAATAATTGTTGGTTTACCACCCATAATAACTGCAGCAGCAGAGTTACTTGTTCCTAAATCGATTCCAATTACTTTAGCCATATTTTATCATCTTTTTTTTGAAATTTCTACGAGTGTTGTTCTTACAACCCTCTCATGAGAAATATATCCCTTCCTGATCTCTTGTGTAATTGTGTTATCATCTAAATCTGGATCAGTAATAATTGATATTGCTTCATGAAAATTTGGATCAAAAATTTCGCCTAATGCATCAATTGGAATAATATGATATTTTTTCAGTAATGAATTCATATTTTTTAAAATAGAATCTAAGCCTGTAGTGTTAATTTTATTTTCAGAAAAAACTTTTTTAGCTCTAATAAAATCATCGTATATTTTTAAAAAATCTAAGATAAATTCATCAACTTTAGTATTAACACCATTTTCTATATCAGATTGTGTTTTTCGATTAAGATTCTGAAAGTCTGCTAAAACAAGTTTCAATTTTTCTTCATGTTCCAATACTTTTTGTTTTTCTATTTCTAATAATTTTAATAATTCTTTATGTTTTTCTGTAGGTTCAGTTTCTTCAGAAGAATCATTAGATTCAGGTTCATTATTAGATGACAAATCAGTAGGAATTTCGTCAGAATTATTTTCAGATGATAAATCAGTAGGAATTTCGTCAGAATTATTTTCAGATGACAAATCAAACAAAATAGTAATTTAGCTAATTTAAATTATTAATGAATAGTTTCACATAAAGGATTAGCTTTGACAATAATTAGATTAGAATCTTGTTTGGTCTTTTCAATATGTTCAAAATCAGTTTTTGAACATGCTACAACAATTGTAGTTTTATCACTATGAAAAAGATCAAAGTTTGGATCTTCATAAGCTTCTACATCTCCTATATAATCACGTAATCTTGTTGTTAAATTTTGTAGCATCTCAATTTTATCTCCACGCATTGCATATTGATCAAGAGTCCAAGATAATGCAATTTTTGTTCTACTAGCTTTAAGATCATTTTTCTTTAATGTTAATCGAATTTCATCAATTAACCTCTTGATGTAGCCATCAATTCCTTTAACACTTCCATTAATTAGATACATGAGAGTGTTTGTACCCTCAAATGATGAGCCGAGAGATTTTATATCAAATAGTCCATTAACCATATCATCAAGGAATATTTTTTGAAAATCATCTGAAGATAGATCATTTTTGGTTATTTCATCTTGTGCATATTTACATACTTCTAAAACACTACATAAACAAGAAAATCTAGATAGAATTTTAATGGCATGAAAATGTTCTGCTGAGGATATAGCAACAAATCTTTTCTTTTTTTTGTCTATTGTAAGTAAATCAGACAATTTTGAATCTTCTTGTCCATTAAAAGAACCAATAATATCTGGTTGTTTATTTTGATCTTCTAATGGATAATAAAAATATGAAATATTTTTTCCAATCTCAAATCCTGTTACATGTTCCAGTAATGAAATATTTTCATTGTTACCTCCAAATCCGGTTGGTAGAGTAAAAACAACTGAGCTATTTTTCTTTAATGATTTTATTGCATCCTTAAATTTGGAATGAATTTCAGTTTTGGTGTCTTGCCCTGTTTTTCTAATTCTTGGAGTAAAGAAAAGATATTGAGCTTTTGAAATAGCCACATCAATAGGTTCCATAGCTAATAATGGCTCATCTTCTTTTAGAGAAGATACATTTGGGTAAGTTTTAGCTATTTCTGCTTTAAGTGAAATTGCGGATGTAGATGATTCATCGATAATGTAAACATCAGCACCTTTGATTGCCATTTGAGATGCAATAGTATATCCTTCTGTGCTAAGACCATAAACAACAACTTTTACTCCCCCCATTACACTTACAGCTGTATATTAGACTAAGAAAAACTTATTGAACTAACTACAATTATGAAGATTACTTGAAAATATGGATAGATATTCTTACACCAAAACAATTATTGTTTTCTGAACAAATAATTAAAAAATTGGGTCAAAATCACGAGTTATTATGCACTTCTAGAGCATATACAGAAGTTACAAAATTAGCAAGAATACGTAATTTTGAACTTGTTTTTGTTGGAAAACATGGAGGAGGTGATAAAAAAGCTAAACTTAAAGCCAGTATTGTCAGAAT
>JADFLN010000012.1 GCA_022564385.1 Nitrososphaerota archaeon
TTTAAAGACAGTTTATCTTGGTGATGAATACATTGAGATGTTAAAACATCCAAAACATGGAATTGGTGCTGGTTTTAATCCATGTATTGATTGTAGAGCAATGATGTTTGATGCTGCAAAAAAACATATGGAAGAAATTGGTGCAGAATTTATTATTTCAGGTGAAGTGTTAGGTCAACGTCCAATGAGTCAACATGGACCTGCATTAAGAATTATTGAAAAAGAATCAGGTCTTGTTGGAAAAATTGTAAGACCATTATCAGCAGGATTACTACCAGAAACAGATCCTGAAAGAGAAGGATTAATCAAAAGAGAAAATCTTGGAATGATTAAAGGTAGAACAAGAAGAATTCAATTACAGATGGCAAAAAAATATGGAATTGAAAATCCTCCTAATGCAGGAGGAGGTTGTCTTTTAACAGAACCACAATTTGGAGTTAAAGCAAAAGATTTGTTTGAACATACTGAAACTCCAACAATTAATGATGTTGATTTGTTAAAAATTGGAAGACATTTCAGATTAGATGAAGAAACAAAATTTGTTGTTGGAAGAAATAAAGATGAAAATGAAATGATCAAAGCAATAGCATTACCAGGAGATATTTTACTTGAAGTCAAAGATTACATGGGACCAGTTTCAATTTTGCGTGGTAAGAATGCAAAATTCCATGTAAAATTTGCATCCTCTATAACTTTAAGATATTCAGATGCACCAAAAGATCAACATGGAACTGTTTTAGTCAAAAACGATAATTCATCTGAAGAAATTAGTACTGAAAGGGCAATAGAGCAGTCTTACGTCAAATTTAGAATGTAGGCATGAAATTTTTTAAAAATTAGTTATAACTAAGGAAGAGTTTTTGAGGGAGTAGATCGCATTTTGGTCAAGGATGCAAAAACAAGAACCCCCCACATATCTAAAGGCTATAACAATTAGAGACATTAGTGATATTCATTCTATCAAAGAAGATATCAAAAAAGGAATGATTTTGATTCTAAGAGTTACACCATTAGCACAAAAGGATGTGGAGCAACTTCGTAAAGTAGTTGAAGAGTTGTATTCCATTGCAAAAGCTGCTGGTGCAGATATTGCAAGATTGGGAGAAGAAAGAATTATTGTTGCTCCACCTAGTATAAAGATCTGGAAGCCAGATTATGATCTAAAATAGTTTTATTGCTTCTTGAATTTGAGGATAATGAGCAGGGACTCTATACATTCGTCTAATATTCATAGCAAGATTTTCTGATTTTTTACGTTCTCCATGATTTACTAGGACTCTTCGAAGTTTTGGTCTTAGTTTTTGTACAAATGACATCAACTGATTATAATCACTATGACCACTAAATCCATCTAGTCTCTCAACACTACAATTGATTGTAACAATTTCAATTTTACCTTCTTTTCCTAACATGGGTACTTGTTTAGAACCATCAAGTACTCTTCTTCCCATAGTTCCATTAACTTGGTAAGAAACAAACAATACTTTATTTTTTTTGTCCGGTGCAATGTTTTTGAAGTATTCTAAAACAGGACCACCTTCTAACATTCCTGATGTTGCTAAGATAATACATGGTGAATTTTCTCTTAGTGGTTCCTCTCTAGCATCTGTATGTTCAATATTAGTGAAATATTCAGAATCAAATGGGTTATCATCAGTTTCTAAGATCTTTTGTTTGAGTTCTCTTGCCAGATATTCGGGATAGGATTCATGAATAGCTGATGCTTCAGAAATCATTCCTTCTGTAAAAACTGGTGCTTCAACCATTTCGCCGGATTTCATATAGTGATCAATTACCATCATAATTTCTTGTGCACGACCAACTGCTGGAATAGGTATCAAAACTTTACCATCATCTGCTAAAGTGTTATTTACTGCATTAATGAAAGCAGATTCTACCTCTTGCCTAGTTGGTTGAATGTCTTCTTTAAGACCATAGGTACTTTCGATCAATAATGTTTCTACTCTTGGGAAATTCCAGCTAGCAGCTTCAAATAAAATACTTTTTCCAAATTTTATATCACCTGAATAAACAAAGTTATGATTACCATTTCCAATATGAAAATGACATAAGGCAGAACCTAGAATGTGACCTGCATTTGCAAAAACTAATTTTATGTCAGGAGAAATATCGGTAACAGTTCCATAGGGTAAAGTAATTGTCTGTTTCATAATTTGTTTAACATCTCGTTCTGAGTAAATTGGAGTTCTACCTTGTGCAGTAGCTACTTTGATTGCATCTAATTGAATTAGATTCATCATAGGAAGAGTTGGTTCTGTGCAATAAATTGGACCTTTGTAACCATATTTACACAATGTTGGTAAAAATCCAGTGTGATCCAAGTGTGCATGTCCAATTACTATTGCATCAAGATCGTCTAATGTTAGATCTAGAGAATCTAGTCTTGGAAACGCATCCATTGGAGAACGTGCACCAGGATTAATTCCACAATCAATTAAGATTTTACTTTCAGGAGTGGATAATAACATAGAAGATCTGCCAACTTGCCCAAATCCACCAAGAGTATAAAGAGAAACTTCAGTTCTTTGAGATAATCTAGGTCTAAAAATATCATCACCAACTTGTTTAAGCTGTTTACTTCTCTCAGAAGAGGATTGTTTTAGAGTTGCGTTAATTGTTTGAATTGTACGTGAAGGTATAGTTGTAGCTTTCCTAATACGTAATCTCCATCCTATTTTTTCAGTAATATCAGCATGATTGAATTCTTTTGCATCTCTTTGTAGTAACCAAGGTCTTTTTGCTTCAATTGAGACCTCACCAGTAGCTGTATCAAATATAGTTCCTTGTAGACTTGCTTCTTTTGGAACACATTCTACAAGAATTCGTCTAGCTTCATCTTCAGGTTTTCTAATTGATTCATCAGTCCTTACAACAATTCTTTTTTTGATTACATTTACAAGATTTGATATTGTTTCATTATTTTCAATTAGATAACGAGGAGTTTTTGTGTAAAGAGCAATTCGCGGTCCTTCGTATTCAATTTTAGTAATATTTGCCTCTTTGGGAATACTTTGCAGTATGATGGCCATTATATTTTGGCTAGTAGGTAATTCTTTTTGTTGTTGTTTTCTTTGCATTAAATCACTAAAGTTCGATGACTACTTTCTTTTGTTCATCGGTCAAAAGACGGAATCCATCTTTATCCATTATTGCGATGTTAATTCCATCGCCAGTACCAATATTTCTAACTATTGCAGTTTTAACAGCTCGTAGAGCTATTTTTTTTGCTTCTTCAACTGTAAGATCTTCTCGATATTCCTCTTCAAGTAAACCATAAGCTACTGGTGAACCGCTACCAGTTGTAACAAATAATTTCTCTTCAACTGAACCAAACATATCAACGTTAAACAATGCAGGACCATTTGCGTCATAACCACCAAGCAAGATATCAGCCATAAATGGATAACCTCGATTTTGATGGAATATTAATGAGCAAAGTCTTGCAAGTGAATTCATTGGGATTGAGCTTTGTTTTTCAACTCTGTGTAGATTAGAATGATAACGTAAAATATCAACAATATTTTGTGCGTCTGCCACACCACCAGCCAAGGTTAATCCTGCATGTAAATCGATTTTTTGAATTTTCATTGTGTTATTGTTTGCAATAAAATAACCCGCACTGGCTCTCATATCAGCACATAATATGACACAGTCTTTAGTCTTGATACCTACAGTGGTAGTCCCATGCAAAATTTTTTCTTCAACGTTATTCGACAAAAAATACACCTATTAAGATAAAGTAAGTGGAATATCACCCTTTTAAATAACTTTTTGATCCCTTGAAATCATAAATAATGACAAAAAATCAAGATCGCATGCAATCGCATACGATGGAACTACCTAGGCTCATTGAAATTGGTGAGAAAAATATTTGTGATTTTGGAAAGTTTCTAAATTCATTAAATAAACCAAAAAAAGTTTCTTTGATAGCTGGAATAAATGTTCAAAAAGTTTTAAGGAAAAAGATTGAAAAATCACTTAGATTAAAAAAAATTCAATTTATTTGGCATACATCAAAAGATAATCAAATAAAATCATTGAATCAAATTCAAAAAGATATTAAAAAAGATAATTCTGATTTGATTGTTGGTATTGGTGGAGGTCGTTCTGTAGATATAGCAAAATTGATTTCATATAATTTGGGTAAACAATTTGTAAGTTTACCAACTGCAGCTTCTCATGATGGAATGGCAAGTCCATTTGTATCTGTAAAAAGTAATATACCACATTCAATTGTGGCATCTGCACCTATGGGTGTCTTTGTAGACATTGATGTAATTAGAAAAGCTCCACCTAGATTGTTAGCTAGTGGTTGTGGAGATCTTATTGCAAATATTACAGCAGTAAAGGATTGGCAATTAGGTCACAAAAAGAAGAAGGAATACTATGGAAGATATGCAGCAAATCTGGCAATGATGAGTGCCAAGATAGTTATGGAAAATTCTTCTAATTTTGCAAAGAATGGATTGGATGCAAGGATAATTGTAGAAGGATTAATCAGTGCAGGAGTAGCATCATGTATCGCAGGAAGTAGCAGACCCTGTTCTGGTTCAGAACATCTTTTTTCACACGCACTTGATAAAATTGCTCCAGGTATTGGACTTCATGGAGAGAAATGTGGAATTGGTTCTATAATGATGACAAAATTACATGGACAAGATTGGAAAAAAATTATAAAGACATTAAAAGATGTTGGAGCCCCAACAACTGCAAAACAAATTGGTCTTAAACCAGATATAATAATAAAAGCTCTAACTATTGCACAAGGATTAAGACCAGAGAGATATACAATTTTAAAAGAAATTAAAATGACTGAGCAAAGAGCATTAAGACTTGCAAAGAGTACTAAAGTAATTTAATTTAAGCAGCTTTTTGTTCAGGTGCTTTTTCTTTTGTTTCAGATTTCTTTTCCTGAGTTTGTTTATTGACATGTGTTTCAACAAAATTTGCTTTTTCCAAAGTTGGAACAAACTTGAAAATATCTAATTGAATAAAGTGTTTCATTATTTGTAAACCATCTACACGTAAAATTTCCTCAGGAACTGTAATGTTTACTTCTTTTTCCTTCAAATCAAATGTAATTTTTGAATTCTCTACAGGAAACCTATTTTTAAGAATTCCATCAATCTTGTCACTTGGAGAATCAAGTGATTTGATTACATTTACATCATATAGAATTGTTTTTCCTGCGTATCGATGATTGTAATCCATTTGGACTCTGCCAGATCCAATAAAACGAATAATTCCTCTTTTATTATCAACTTCAATGGTATCTCCTACTGTAACTTTCTCTGCATCTTCACCTAGTTTTCTAATAGGAATCATTCTAACTTTTTTTGCATCTCTTTCACCAAAACCTTTGTCAGGAGTTACTTCAACTGTAAGCTTTTCTCCAACAGTTGTTTTTGCAAGTGCTTCATCTAATCCTTTGAGAACAGGATAAGATACTTCGCCAATGGAAACTAGTTTTGGTTGATATTTGACATTTTGTTCATAAATAGAGTGTTTTTTTGCATCCTCTTCAATGGTAGTATCAAAAACTTCGTTAGTATCTTTTACTTTTGCAGTATAATCTACTAGAATTAATGATCCTTTATTGAAAGTCAATGTGATCGGTCTCGAATTTCCTTATATTAAGTTAACAGAGTTTAGAGAGCTTTTAATTTTTCTTCTGCAGTTTTAAGTCCAGCTTGAGCATCTGTATCATATCCCATCATTGCTAAGGTAGATGAAATTGCAGAAATGGTTCGCATTACATGATATGGACTAACTTCTCCCATACATCCAACTCGGAATACCTTTCCTTTAAGATCACCAAATCCACCTGCTACTAAGACTTTGAATTTGTTTGCTAGTGTGTTTCTGAAGATCTTGTCTTCGAGTCCATCCAAATAATTTAATGCGACAATTGTAATCGAGCGATCTTCTTCTTTTGTAACATATGGTGTTAAACCAATTGCACTTAATCCAGAGTATAGTGCATCAGAACAGATCTTGTGACGTTTATAGACATTTTGTAATCCTTCTTCCAACAATATTGTCAAGGCTTCTCTATATGCATAAAGTAAAGGTAATGCAGGAGTAAAAGGAGTATGTTTTGATTCTTCATAGTATTGAAAGTATCTTGCTAAATTAAAATACATTGTAGATGGCGGATTTTCAATCATGTATTTTTTAGCTTTAGCACTTACAGATATCGGAGAAATGCCTGGAGGAGCAGCAAGTGCTTTTTGTGACCCAGTTAGACATACATCAATATTCCATTTATCTACTGGAAGTTCAACAGCACCAAGTAAAGAAACAGAATCTACAACATAGAAGGTATCATTTCTAGATGTTAAGTCAGATACTTTATCAAGATAATTTACCATTGTTCCAGTAGAAGTTTCATTGTGAACAACATAGAATGCTTTAACGTCTTTATTGTTATCAAATGCTTCTTTTATTTGATCAAAAGTTGCATTTTGTCCTGGAGGACTTGCAAGTCTAATAACATTGGCTCCTTGACCTTCAATAAGTTGTGATAGTCTACTACTAAATTCTCCATTAACAGGAATTATGATTTTATCATCTTTTTTAACTAGATTTACTACACTTGCTTCAACAGCACCGGTTCCAGATGCAGATAAGGCTACAATATCATTTTGTGTTTGAAATACTTTTTGAGTTTTTTCAACAACATCAGTGTATAACTTAACAAAATCATCACTTCTATGATTAATAATTGGTGCAAGCATTGCCCTCATTACTCTATTAGGTACATTTGTTGGTCCCGGAAGCATTGAAAGATATTCCATATGTTATCTACTCTGTCAATGAGAATTGGGGTTTATTTATAATTAGATATTTTTCAAACGCTCTTTTACATTAATTTTAATCAAAAAATTTTTTGTACCTTCAGGAACAAGATCATCCCATTTTTGATCGCGAATAATTAAATCTCGAATTTTAGTTCCAGATAATACATCTCTTTTCAAAAATGGAATAGTAATTACTTGAACAAATCTTGTTGAATACAAATGTTTTGTTAGTTCATCATTTGAAAAAACTATATCAAATTTTGGTATAATAGTATCTATTTTTTCAATCCATTTAACATGATTATCTAAATCTGGAATAAAATAAATTGAAATTTTATTTTTCATTGATTCATCAATTGAAGATAGAATCATTTCTTTTCGCTCCTCAGCAGAAAAAGGATCATTTTTTTGTGTAGGTATGTTGGAACTTCCCAAACCTACCCATAATTTGTCAACTTTTGATAGTGCAAAACGAAATGCTTCAAGATGTCCAAAGTGAAAAGGTTGGAATCTTCCGATCAACAAGCCATTCATACGAAAATATAGAAAATTTCTTTTTAAAAAACTATCATAAAGAGTTCTGATTGGAAAAAACTATGGATTTTCTAAAAATTAATGGAGGATATGGTGAGGGGGGAGGACAAATAATACGTTCAGCAATTACACTTTCATGTATTACAAAACAACCAATTCATTTGGAAAATATAAGGAAAAACAGGAAGGTTCAAGGATTAAAACCACAACATCTTACAGCGATAAAAATTCTGCAAAAAGTTACAAATGCTAAAGTGATTGGAGCAGAAATAGGTTCAACTGAATTAAAATTTATTCCAGGCAATATTGAAAATTTAGAATTAGTTGAAGATGTAAAAACAGCTGGAAGTATTTCTTTAATTTTACAAGTTTTAATTCCCGCAGTTGCTATTTCTCAAAAAAAACTTAGTTTAACAATTAAAGGAGGTACGGATGTACTTTGGAGTCCTCCCATTGATTATACGCAACATGTACTAAGAAATGCATATTCCAGAATGGGTGTAGAATTTTCACTAAAACTACGTAAACGTGGTTATTATCCAAAAGGGGGTGGAGAAATTGATTTACAAGTATATCCTTCTCGTATTAAATCAACATCATTTACAGAACGAAAAACAAATTCTGTAAAATTAATTTGTACATTTTCAAAACTTCCAATTGAAAAAATTGAAAACCAAATTAAAGAGATTAAAAAGAAATTAGTTAAAGAAAATTTTATTGTTAAAACAGAAATTAAAAATCAAGAAGCAAAAGATTCAGGAGCATCTTTGTTAATTTACAGTATTGATGAACATTCTGTTATAGGAGTTGATACATTATTTGATAAAGAAACACATAGGTTTGATTTAGATTTTGATAAATTTATTACGAATCCACTAGGAGTAGATGAAAATTTGGCAGATATGCTTGTTGTTCCTGCAAGTTTGGGTCAGAAAAAAATTACATTTCAAGTTCGAAAAATTACAAAACATTTGGAGACAAATTTATTTGTAACATCAAAAATTACAGGCTGTAAATATGGTATTGGAAAATTAACTAATGGATTTGAAGTAATTATTGAAGGGAATTCAGACTCCAGCATCAAGTAAAGATGCAAAAAATAGAATTGCTAATGATAAAACTACTGTAATTTCTCCAAGAATAATAATTTTTTTTCTTAATTTTTGAATTTGAAGTTCTGACATTTGTTTTGATAGTATTTTTTCTTCAATATCTTTACGAATAACCCTAACATGTACTGCATATGTAATTACTAAAGCAATGACAAGTAGTATCTTAACAATTAGAAATATCCCATAACTTGTTGCAATAAGAAGTTCAGGCTTACTTAACAACACATGTGAACTATACAATCCAGTTACCATCAAGATGATTAATGATGGAACAGCAATTTTGTTAAATCGTCTTCCAACACGAATCATTATTTGTATTCTTTCTTCAAGGGAATTACTCATTGTTTTTAGAAGTGGAGAAAATACAATACCAATGAAAAGTGAGCCACCTACCCATATTGCAGCTGCAACAAGATGAATCCAAGTTAGAATTGCTTGTTCAAGTACACTCATAGAATATGACATTTTAAATCAAATATTATGTATTTGGATCTTGACAACCTTTTTTAGTTGTACATAATCTGATACCATTGAAATGGTATTTCAAAGTAAGATTACAGTTTATGTTGCAGTTGTAGGCCTTTTTGCCATGATGGGGGGATTTTTTTATTATGGCAGTCTCGATAATGTTCCACTAGGGAAAGTTGAGATTAAATTAACAAATGTTGAACTAAGAGATATTAGTAGCATAGATAATCAAGCAAGATTTGATGTTACATTTCTTATAAAAAATCCAAGTGATAAAACATTCACAATTTCACAGATTGAATATCAACTTTATAATGATGAAATACTATTGGGTTCAGGACTGTATTCTACAACAGATATTACATTACCTGGAAGGGCTGCATTTTTTCCAGGTACAGAAATTCCTTTGAAAAACATATTTGTTCTTAACGAGTCAGAAGTTGATTCAAAAATTTATCAAGCTGCCATTCAAAATAAAATTGATAGTTTTTCGGCGAAAGGAATTATCACTGTTCAATCTTCATGGATTACTGTTGAAAAAGAATTCATAACAGGATTTTAATTTAAAAAAGTGGGCCGAGTGAGATTCGAACTCACGATCACCGCCGTGTCGAGGCGGTATCCTAACCAGCTAGACTACCGGCCCATTGAAGAACATGACTAGGCGCTGACATTATTAACGTTTAACAAAAGAAAGGATGAATAAAAAGCAAGAAAGTGTGAAATGGTTGGCAGAGAATTTTACTGAAGATGAAAAAAAAGGATTCTATAAGGCAATTTATTCAAGAAGAGATGTAAGATCTCATTTTATCTCAAAAATTATAGAAGATAGTGTTTTATCAAAAATACTACATGCTGCTCATCATGCTCCATCAGTAGGATTTTCTCAACCATGGAATTTTATCTTGATAAAAGATATTGAGACAAAAAAGAAAATCAAAGAATCTTTTGATGAAGAAAAAAATCGTTCATCAAAATTGGTTGAAGACCCAAAGAGATCAAAATATCTTTCATTCAAGCTGGAAGGAATTTTAGAATCTCCAGTAAATCTTTGTGTAACATATGATCCTACAAAATTTGGTCCTTTTATTATTGGAAGATCAAGCATGCCAGAAGCAGGACTATACAGTGTATGTTGTGCAATCCAAAATTTATGGTTATCAGCAAGAACAGAAGGAATAGGTCTTGGATGGGTAAGTATTCTTTCAAATAAAGTTCTAAAAGAAACTCTAGATTTACCAGAGCATGTTGTTCCTGTTGCATACTTGTGTTTAGGATATGTTGATGAATTTGCAGAAAAACCAGATCTTGAAACTAAAGGTTGGTTGCCAAGACTTGAACTAAAAGATGTTGTATATTTTGAAAAATGGAATGATAAAGAAAATAAAAATTGGGTTGGTATTAAAGAAATGATCAAAGACAATCTTAATTACGCTTAAATAATTAAGAATGTTTTTTTTTACTGGGCTTGTGGCGCAGAGTCATTTGACGCGAAATATGGATAGCGTGGTACTCTCCTAAGGTACAGGTCGAGGGATCGAAGCCCTCCAAGCCCGTTAAATTTTAAAAGTTATTGGAATTTATATACAAAGAAATGTGGTTGGATATATGAAAATTGTAGTTATTTCTGGTAGTCCAAGAAAAAATGCGCTCACACAAGTTATGATGAAATATGTTTATGATTATGCTAAATCAAAAAACCAAGATACAAAATTGATCAATCTTTCAGATGGTCAAATTGAATGCTATAGAGGATATGGTGAAGAATACAATGAAGCTACAAAGATGGCAGCAAATGACATCACGGATGCAGATGTATGGTTAATAGGAACTCCAATTTATAATTCATTTTTTAGTTCTGCATTAAAAAATTTATTTGAATATATCAATTATAAAAAAACTGCAGGAAAAGTATCTGGAATGGCAATTTTAGCTTCTGGAAGTATTGGTTTTACCGATGTCCAGACGTTAATCACACAACTGTTATCATACTTTAAAGTAGTAGCAAATCCTAAGGCTGTGTTTCTAACTACAGAAGCTATCACAAATAATTCTGTTTCAGACGTAGATGCACAAAATAGACTAAAAGAGATGGTAGATGAAACTTTAGCTATTGCGTCTAAATTGCGTCAAAATTAGAGTATAGATAACACGAAATTCTAACGAAAATTAAACAAGATCATTTTTGAGTGTTGGTAATATCGTTAAAATTATCATGGTAGATTCTGAATTTGTATTAATTAGAATCATCTTCATTTTCAAGGGTTTGAGAAAAGTATACTATCCATAATTGTTACTTTAACAAATCTCCATCAAAGTTGATTATCTACAGAGATGTTCATGTAAATAATAGATTTTTTAATTCCTATAGAATTGCTAATAAGAATTATTTTCGTTGATAGTCTATTGATTCTAGAAATGAATTTGTGTTAGAAAATATAATAATTAATAACTATTTATAATAATACTTAAAAAAAATTATATTTTTAAACATTGTATAATAACATCATATTTAGAATGAAAAATTTATTTTAATTCATTTATGTTCAGGTTTTAAAAGTAAAATATTAACATGACATAGAAATAATACTATTAAGTTTGAAAAAAGACCTAACTGAATTGTGTTCATGTAAATGCCATTATGGTGGTGCTGTAAGTTGTCCTAGTTGTAAGAACAATCATGACATAGAATGTTGCCATTGTAAAGATTAGAACTAATTATTTTCAGTTTTTCTTTTAGAATCTAATATTTTTAGATTAGTTAATGCAGTTTTTAATGATTTAATCTGAACAAGAGTTTGCAGATCAGAAAATTCTTAATTTAATCTTTCAATTTTACTATCTTTTAGTTTCACAGACTCTTTTATGTCATTTAATGCAAAAGATAATTCATTTTAAATTTATTTTATTTCAAAAAGATTAACTTGACTAGCGATATTAATAGTGATAATTTTTTTTGCGCCACTCAAGTTTTTCTTCAGTGTCAGTATTCACTTGTTCATGTTTATGCAGATAATCTATACTTTTTTGGGACATCCAACATACAAATGTGAGAAACCATGTAATAGGAACTGATATCATAAAAATAATATTTGTTATTGATGCATAATCATAAAATATTGGCCAAAGTCCTGTTAGTACTGCTGCAAAAATTCCTGTTATTACCGTTGCTAGCTGATTTCTTAAATATCCCATCACTTATTTTGAAAAATCATTATTTATAACAGTAATGCTAAAAATCTATAAGCAATAAAATTAAAAAGAAAAAAGAGCCGAATTTATTCGTCTTTTTCAGAGACAGTAGTTGATTTAGGCATATCAGATTGTAAGATTTGGATCTTTTGTAGTAGTTCAGTTCTCAGATCTCTAGCAACTCTTCTAACAGTTGGTCTTGGAACGCCAAGTTCATCAACAACTTTGGAATAGATATCTTGCTTGTCAGTTACACCTTTGTCAAGATAAGAATTAATTGCTTCTTTAATTATCGTGCTTTGGTTTGTACGATTCAACGAATAATAAATTTTATTTGTTCTATATAAGACTATAACTTCTTAAATTTCTAAAATATATATAAAAAATTTAAATTTTTTATTTGTTAAAAAAAATAAAAATTCTAAGTCATCAACGATAAATTTATCAGTGAAAAATGTATTTGAAACTATGAATTTTCCAACAAACTTTTAAAGTATCTATAAGAATTTTCAGAGATTTTCTCAAAAGACTCTTATGATAAGATAAATGATAAATTTTAGTGACTACAGTAATTATTGAAACTAAATTTGGAAAGATTTCATTTAAACTTTTTCCTGAGTCAGCACCAGAAACAGTTAGAAATTTTGAAAAATTAGCCAAAGATGGATTCTATGATGGAACTCTTTTCCATAGAGTTATTCCTGGATTTATGATTCAGGGAGGTGATCCAAATACAAAAACTGATAACAAGAGTTCATGGGGAACTGGAGGACCAGGATATAACATAAAGGCCGAATTTAGTTCAAGATCTCATTTACGAGGCATAGTTTCCATGGCTAGATCACAGGATCCAAATAGCGCAGGCTCACAATTTTTCATAGTTATGGCTGATAGCACATTCCTTGATAGACAATATACCGTATTTGGTGAAGTAACAGAAGGCATGGATGTTACAGAAAAAATTGTAAATCTTGAAAGAGATGGTAATGATTGCCCTTTAGAAAAAACACAAATGATTCATGTAACTGTAGAATAAGTATGAAAGTTTTTGGATTTTTTGTAATTTTATTTATAATATTTATAATTCCTGTAGCTGATGCCCAGATGTTAGCTGAAAAAGCTTCTCAGAAATCCATAGAGGTTATTATAAATTCAGCCGGTGAAGTTCATGTCAAACATGTTGTTATTTCATCAAATGTGCCAAAACAGGTTGAATTGATTGATGGGACAGTCTCAAATCTTGTAGTAACAGATGAACAAGGAAAAGAAAAACAAGTCAATATTATTGGAGATAAAAGTGGAGTATTGATTTTACCATCTCAAAGAAATTCCATCATAGAATATGATCTGTATGATGTACTTTCTCAAAAAGACAATTTGTGGACATGGAATTTTTTATATCTTGAAACAACTACTTTTATTTTTCCTGAAGAAGTAGATTTGTTATTTGTTAATGAAAGACCTGTTTTCTTAGGTGAAAAAAATGGATTTTCATGTCATGGATGTCAAATGCTTTTAGAATATTCAATTAATGAACCAAAAAATATTAAACAAGTAAATTGGGAAGATAAAGAATTTCTTATAGAAGTTAGAACTTTGGCAGAAATAGAAGGTTTTGATTTTAATCACTCTACAAAAAAAATCAGCTTTAAAATAAATGACGATAATCAATTTGTTACTATTATAATTCCTTTAGAATTGCTATGGGAACCATATGTAGTATTTCTTGATGAAGAAAAAATTGGACAACATAAATTCAATAATAATGGAACTCATGTTTGGCTTAACATAAGACCTGAAACTTCAGGAGAAATTTCAATTATAGGAACTACAGTAATTCCTGAATTTCCAATAATTGCTCCATTGCTAATAGGATTTTTGATGATTCTTGTTATGCCACTAATGAAAAAAGTTAATCTCCGCTAGAACCACACGAACAAAAACCATATTCATCAATTCTAACGTTACAAACTGGGCATTTTTCACCATAATTTACTTCCCATGGTTCCTTTCCATAAAGCTTGAAATGATCATCAATTTCTAATGGTATGTCCCTTTTCTTTTCCAATGATTTGTATAAGTATTACAACTATACATCACTATCGGAAATAAATTATGAAAATTGAATGTGGTTGTCATTGTATAAAGTGTAAAAGTACAGATCTTGAATCAAATAGAATCAAAGAAGTTGAAAGAGAAGGATATTTTGATATGCATCACACATGCAACCAGTGTAATACACATTTTGATCATTTAGATGGAGAAACTTTTTCTAATTGTAAAAAGTGTAATTATTCTGCTAGTTAGATAATAATGGTTCTTGGACAAAATAATGGGTTCGGTTCTCATGAGAATTTTTCATAATTTCTTTGTGAGATGCCATTTTTGCTAAAGCTTTTGATACATCTAATAGACTTGCAGCCCAACCGAATTCTCTGAGTTGTTGAACAGTTTCAGTAACTGTTTTTGGAGAATCAAAAAATCTACTCGTTTCTAAAATTCGTAATTTTGATTTAATTTCATGAGAAGTAATGTATGTTGGTTCATTAAATTCTGGTTCATATACTTCAGCATCATCCAAGTTTTCCAAACCATACTGAGCTGGATGTTTGGTTTGAATAGATTCTGGAATAGATCCAGCTTCATACACAATTTTTGCATGATTTTCGGGTAAATGATGTGATAAATTATCTATAATTTCACCTAGTGTTTGATTATCAACATAGAAATCTCTAGAGTCAACCTCGATCTCGTTTTCTCCAAGTTTAAGTTTAATTCTAGCCAATAATGAATAATCATCAAGTTTTAATTTATTTTGTTAGCTCTAAGGAGCTTCAAGATTAGATCAAAACTTTTACACAATTTATTGGGATTTTTTTCCTTTTGAGTTAAAATTCAATTTTGTAAGAATTAATCATGAAATCATCCAAAAAATTGGGTCTAATTGTTCTTTTTGTACTAGGCATGAGTATTTTTGGATATTCACAGTATGCATCTGCATCACAAATAGTAGTAAGTATTTCTCAGAGCGAACTAGTAAATGAGAATGAAAAAGGTTCAGACTATAATATAGAATTACAATTTGAAAATCCTTCATTATTAATACTAACTGCAGGAGATACTGAATTTTTTATTATTGCTGATAATGAAATGGTGGGAAAAGGTCAGTTAGAATCATTCACATTACAACCTCTAGGTAGTAGTTATGCTAAAGGTACTTTTCATACAAATTCAAATGTTGATGAGAAATCTCAACCTGTAAAAATTTCTGGAGTAATAAAATATGATGTGTTC
This sequence comes from Nitrososphaerota archaeon, assembly GCA_022564385.1. Taxonomy (GTDB): domain Archaea; phylum Thermoproteota; class Nitrososphaeria; order Nitrososphaerales; family Nitrosopumilaceae; genus Nitrosopumilus. The sequence continues at coordinate 15,422 of JADFLN010000012.1, forward strand.
TTTACATCTATTGATGTTCCGTTTGTTTATTATCCAACAGAAGAACAAGCAAGGAAATTTATACATCAAAATTAATTTCTTTTTATATGCTTACAGTTTTTGGTTCTACTGCATTAGATACAATTAGAACTCCAAAAAAAACATTAAAGAATATTTTAGGAGGTGCAGCAACTTTTGCAGCAATTTCTGCAAGCAATTTTGTAAATACTGGATTAATTGCAGTAGTTGGAAAAGATTTTCCAAAACAGTATTATAATATTTTATCAAAACATCTTGATTTACAAGGACTGACTGTCAATGATGGTAAAACATTTCGTTACGATGGAAGTTATGATAATACACTAAGTATCAGATCTACTTTGAAAACTGAATTAAATGTACTTGCTGATTTTAAACCAACTGTTCCTGAAGCTTACAGAAAATCGCAATTTGTGTATCTTGCAAACAATGATCCGGAACAGAATACTCTACTAATTAAAGAATTTGATAGAATAAAATTTTCCATGTGTGACACTATAGATTTTTGGATTTCAACAAAACGAGAAGCAGTGATCAAAATGATAAAATCTGTAGATGCAGTTGTAATAAATGATGAAGAAGCTAAACTCCTTACAAAAGAATTCAATTTAATAAAATGTGCAAAAAAAATGATGCAATGGGGAGCAAAATATGTAATTATTAAGAAAGGTGAACACGGTTCCTTGATGTTTTATGATGATATAATTTTCCCAACAACAGGTTTTTCGTTAGAGAATGTTGTGGATCCTACAGGTGCAGGTGACTCTTTTGCAGGTGCTATGATAGGATATCTTGCAAGCAAAAAATCAACCAGTCTTTCTGAGATAAAAAAAGCAGTGGTTTATGGAAATGTCTTAGGTTCCTTTACAGTTGAGAGATATGGTTTGGATGGATTATTAAAGATAAAAAATGGAGATATTGAAAAACGGGTAAAGATATATGAAAAAATGATCCGATTCTAAAAAGACTTAAGTTAAATAATTTCTCAAATTTATTTATCATTGTCACAAGAAATATCTGAAAAAGATCGACTGTTTACTATATTCAAACTTCAAAAAGGTATATCAGAAATGATGAATCTAGAGAGATATCCAAAAGAAACTGAAGGAAGAGTTTCTGCTTTGTGTACTGCAATTATGCATGAAGCGGTAGAATTGCAAAGGACAACAAATTGGAAATGGTGGAAAACACCAACAGAATTTAATCAAGCTGAAGCAAGAGAAGAATTAATAGATATATGGCATTTTGTTGTTCAGGCATCACTTGAACTAAATCTTACGCCAGATGATATTGTAAAAGAATACAAAAAGAAAAATGAAATTAATCGAAAAAGACAAAAAAGTGGATACTAGAAAATTTGAATTTTATCTGAAATTATTTCAAAATCAGTTTCGTTAATTAAATTTACAAGAGTTATGTTGTTTTGGAAATACTGTATCTGAGATTTAGAAACTCTAAGAAATGGATCTGGACTAGTTGAATTAATTATTCTGTTGTTTTTATCAATTCCATTTTTATACAATTGAAATAATGAATGACCAGCTTTATGACCCAAAACTTCTTTTCCACAAACGATGATAGTGGTAATTTTTTGATTTTTATTTACATGGTCAATAATTGAATCAATTCCTTTATTTTCAGAAAGTAGTCTTCCTACAATTGATATCTGATTTAGAATTTTAGAATTTACAAATTTTTTAAGTAAATCTATGCTTGAAAGTGTACAAACTGCTATTGATGAATTGGGATTTCCAAGATAAGACTTCTCAGAAATGGGTAAGATAATCTTACATAGTTCTCCAATTACCTCACTTAGAGTATTCATAGTATATCACGTATAGTTTTGGCAATAAATTCAATATTTTTTTCAGTAACTTTAGGATGAATTGGTAAAGAAATAACATGTGAAGCAGCCCAAACAGTAACAGGAAGTTTTATTTTTAATTTGTAAAATGGAGTTTTGTGAACTGGTACAGGATAATAAGATACAGCACCAATTCCTTTTTTATTTAGTTTTTTTAAAAGTTTATCACGATTTTTAGTTGCAATAGTATAAAGATACCAATTAACATTTTCATTTTTTTGTTGATGAGGAAGTTTAATTTTAAGATCAGAAATTAATTTTGATAAAAGTTTTGCATTCTTTTTTCTAGACTTTAGAAAGTTTGGAAGTTTTTTAATTTGAATAGTTGCAATTGCGGCATTGATTTCCGGTAATCGCAAGTTTAGACCAAACCTCCTAGTATCATATCCATAAACCATTCCATGATTTCTAATCATCAATAGTTTGTCTCTAAATTTTTTGTTATTAGTTACAACAAAGCCACCTTCTCCGGAAGTAATTACCTTTGCAGGATACATACTGTAACATCCCATTTCAAAGAAAGTGCCAGTATGTTTTCTTTTATAGGTAGAGCCTAATGACTGTGCAGAATCTTCAATGATAGGAAGATTATATTTTTTAGAAATTTCAGATAATCGTTCTACATTTGCGATATTTCCATAAAGATGAACAGGAATAATTGCACGAGTTTTTTTTGTTATCTTTTTTTGTAGATCATCTGTATCTATGGTATAATTTTCTTTGAGAATATCAACAAAAATAGGTTTTGCCCCTGTTGAAACAATGGCATTTACTGTAGCAACAAAAGTGAATGACGGAACTAGAACTTCATCACCTTTTTGGATATCTAATGCATAAAGAGCAGCCTGTAAGGCAGCAGTACCAGAATTTACTGCAATAACATATTTTGATTTTACAAAAGAGGCTACAGATTTTTCAAAAGTTTGGACATGTTTACCACCTTGGTTAGCAGATGAAGTTAAGGCACCATCTCTAAGTATAGAAGTAACTATAGAAATCTCTTCTTTGCCTATTATAGGAATGTTAATTGCAATTTTCAATAGTAATTCTGTTTATAACTAATCTATAAATCTCCTCGATATGCATGAATTTTTATATTTCAAGATTAGGCAAACGCATTATGAAATCACGCCATCTTGAAAAAACTGATGCTGGTTACAAAGTTTATCTTTACGTTTTCTATATTTGTGGATTCATTATGGTCGCATCTTTAGTTTTTGGTGTATATGTTACAATGATAGAATGGATGGAAAATGGTACTTATGTAATGGGAGAAGCAATTCACAATACAACTATTCCTTTTGAAAATTTTGCAAGAGTAACAACCTGGATATTTTTTTCTACAATAATTGGATGGTATTGTGTTACTAGAATTGGTTGGAGAAGAACTGCTGGAAATAAAATTGTTGGCACAAAGATGGCATTACTACAGTTAATGTTGTTAGGGTTTTCAATTATTGCACTCTATGAAGTATTATACAATTTTACAGTATTAAATGCACAGATTACTGCAGGAATTATTGATGGACAAGTTCCAGATATTGATAGATTATCAATTTCTTATCCAGATCCAGATAGACCATGGAATTTAATTTTTGCAACTAAAATATTTCTTGCAGGTTTTATCATTAGCTCTCATGCATTTTATCTCAGCATAAAACCTAGAAAAAGCTTAGATGAGCCAGAACTATAGAGCGATCAAGTATTTTATATGAATATTACGTAAAAACTATTTTGTCTAGTATGTATAATTACTTTTGATATGGGATTATTTGGATCCAGCAAAAATGAATTAAAATGTAAAAAATGCGGTACAGTTCTATCAGATTCTGAAAGATTTGATAGACATCAGGAAAAAGCACATGGTAAGAAAAAAGTGAAATGTCGAAATTGTGGGACTGAATTTATGAGTGAAGATGATTTAAGAAAACATAAGAAAAAGTGTAAATAAATATTTAGAATTGTTTAGAATAACTTTATACGTTTAGATCTCAAAAGTTGTTTTGATTTGGACATTTTAGAAAAAGTAGGTTTAATTGAAAAACCACCAACTAAAGAAGTAGTAACACATGACGAGTTAATCGAATTATTCAAGACAAATTCTTCACCAAAACATTACATTGGTTTAGAAATTTCTGGTTTCTTACATCTTGGTAGTTTAATTAGTACTGGTTTCAAAATTAATGATTTTATTAAAGCAGGTGTTAAATGTACAGTTTTTCTTGCAGATTGGCATACTCTGATTAATGACAAATTAGGAGGAGATTGGGATATTATTACAAAAGTTTCAAAATATTATCAAAATGCTTTCAATCTAGTTTGTCCTAATGCAGAAATTGTCTTAGGTTCAAAATTGTACGAAGAAAAAACAGAATATTGGACTGATCTTATTAAATTTACAAAACACATGTCGCTTGCTAGAACAATGAGAACTCTAACAATAATGGGACGTTCTGAAAATGAAGAAAAAATTGAACTAGCAAAATTACTTTATCCCCCAATGCAAGCAGTTGATATTCATTATTTGGATGTAGATATCGCTCATGCAGGAATGGATCAGAGAAAGATCCACATGTTAGTAAGAGAGATTTTTCCTAAAATGAAATGGAAAGTTCCTGTGGCTGTTCACCACAAACTATTACCAGGGCTTTCAAAACCTGCAGATATCAATAATTCTCAGACATTAGAAAAGATGAGCAAGTCAGATCCAAATTCAGGTATTTTTGTTCATAATTCAGATGATGAAATAAAGAAAAAGATTAACAAAGCATGGTGTGAAGAAGCAAATACTCAAAATAATCCATTATTAGAGATTGCAAGAACAATAATATTTCATGAATTTAATGAAATGAATGTTGAAAGGCCTGAAAAATTTGGTGGCAATATATCATATATAGATTATAATCAATTGGAAACAGACTTTGCTGAAAAGAAGTTACATCCAGGAGATTTGAAACAGACTGTTGGAAGTTATTTAATAAAAATAATTTCCCCAATTAGAGAAAAGCTAAATCTTAGTGAAGAACTACATGAGATAATACAGAAAAATAATTAGACTTTAAGATCTGGATTGGTTTGTTTTTCTAAATTGTATTTTGATTTGTATCCTCTTGGGTTTATCATTAAATCTTTGTAATTATATGTGGACGAATTTCCAATAATCACAGTAGTAATCATGCCTAATTTATCTGAATAATTAGGTAGATTTTCTAAATCAGTCATAACAATTGTTTCAGATTCTCTAAATGCTCCTTTGATAATTGCTACAGGAGTTGTCGGCTTTCGATATTTTAGAAGAATTTTTCTAGTGTCTTGTAATTGATGAATTCTTTTCTTACTCGCAGGATTATAAATAACAATTACAAAATCACCTTGCGCTGCGGCCTCAACTCTTTTTTGAATAATTTCCCATGGGACTAACAAGTCACTCATACTAACAACAGCAAAATCTGTCATCAGTGGTGAACCAATTATTGATGCACAAGAATTTAATGCTGATACACCTGGGATGATCTCAACTTGAAGGCCATCTTTAGGATTCCAACCAGTTTCAGCAAGTGTTTCATAAATTAATCCAGCCATTCCATAAATTCCAGGATCTCCACTTGACACAAGTGAAACAATTTTTCCTGATTTTGCAAGATCTATGCATTGATGAGCTCTTTCAACTTCTTGTGTCATTGCATAACGGTAAACTGTTTTACCTTCAATTAGATCTTGAACTAAATTCACATAAGTTTCATATCCGACAATTGTATCACTTTCAACAATTACTTCTTTTGCTCGAAATGTCATGTGATCATGATTTCCAGGACCAACACCAACAATGTAGAGTTTTCCAGTCAATTGTATAACAAATCTTTTGTCAAGTAATTTATCCGTTTAGTGAAATTTCTATTGGAATGGATCTATGAATGGACAATTAACTATATGGTCACTGTTAGTTGGTCGTGCAATGCTTACAGATATCAGGTCATCTGCACGAAATGAGTCAATATCAGATTTTGTCTCTAGTATTTTTGCTGATTCAGTATCATTCCATTTAACTAGATAAATTCGCCACATTGGACTGTAATTTGTATCACCAAGAGCTGCACCAGCAATTCCAGGCTGAAATCCTAGTGGACCAGTGCCTTTTATTCCATTTTTAAATTGAAAAAGATCAACCGCGCCAGAATGAGCTATTAGATTTGCAGAAGTAGGAGATGAAACAACTCCCATTGTTTCTGCAGGTCCTGATGGGGTAGCATCAGTAACAATATAGTAAATGGTTTTTCCGTTAGGTCCCCAACCTCTATGAGCTACAAAAGTTACAGTTAGTTCTTCCTCATTAATTTCAATTATTTGACCTCCACCATATGACATTTCATCTGTAATTTCTTTCTCAGAACGTACTGTCATCTGTCCATCAGGCCAGATAATTTGAGGAGTGTTAAGAACAATTTCTGTTTCGTTAAATTCAACTCGACCGCCTTCTTCAGCAGTAATTATATCAGCTACAGATTCAAATATCATTTCTTTTTGACCTATTTTCCATGTAACTTCAATTACAGAATTCAATGCACTGTATTGTGATTCTTGTAATGGAGTACTAGAAAATACTTCATCTTGAAATCCATAAATTCCGTCGCCTTTAATTCCATTTTTAAAAATAAATAACTTTTGAAGAGCATCTTCTGGTATGTCTGCAATTGCTAAAGCAAGTTCAACTTTCCATCCTTGTTTTTCTGAGAGAATTTTTGTGTAATTCTCATCACTACCGTCAGTTATTATGTAAAGAATTTGATTTCCTTCATAGATTCCTTTGTGCATTGGGATTGTAGCTGGAACATTTGTTCTTGAAAGTAGAAATAATGAATCCTCTTTTTCTAATTCAATTTTTTGCATTATTACTTCAGTTGGTTGTCCTCGAATCCAACCATCAATACTTACAGTTACAGTGAATTCTTTTGAATTAGATGAATGTAATGCAAGTGCAGCTCCTGTAAACTCAAAAGAACCAGATTTCTCTCCTAAATCAATTAGAGTTAAGCCATAAACAGTATTTCCATCAACTGTCCAGATAGGTTGTCCTTTTGCCTCTTGAGAGTTAATTTCGTGTAAAACAACTAGTTGAATAGGCTCACTTGAGGTAAATGTCATAGAACCATCATAAAGAGTTCCTTCGTTTGGTGACAGAATAAGTGCTAATTGATGATTTTGATGTCCTTGTCCTGGATCTTGTGAAGATGTGATAGTTTGAGTAAAGTGAATTTTTTTTCTAGAACCTGCATCAACAAATTGATCAGATATTGAGGAAACAGAAATGAGGCTAACTACAAAAATTCCAATAATTAAAAGAATAATTAATTTGTTCAATGAAAATTATCTGGTTTGTTCCCTTAAATGATTTTGTCTTAATTAATTTTATCAAGTGCAAATGCATCATGTATAGCTTGTACTGCTGTATTTGTATCAGAATTTTTTACAACAAATGCAAGATTAAGCTCAGACGACCCTTGGGTAATCATCGTTACGTTAACTTTATTTTTTTCAATTGCTCCAAAAACTTTTGAAGCAACTCCAACAGTTCCTCGCATACCTGAACCAATTAATGCGATAATAGATACATTTGTAGTGACTTCTAATTTTTTGATTATCTTTCCTAATAATTCCATTTCTAATGTACTGACTGCTTTGTCAAGATCTGTATTCTTTACTACAATTGTAATACTTGATTCTGAAGGATTTTGTGAGATCATCATTACATTAATTCCAGCTTTTGCCAATGTTGTAAATATTTTCGCTGCAGTTCCTGGAGTTCCAACCATACTACCACCTTGAATATCGATTAAAGCATTATTTGGAATATTACTTACACATTTTACAGTATTTTTAGCAGATAAAGAAGTAGATGCAGTTACTAGGGTTCCTTCGTTTTTTATATTGAAAGAATTCCTAATCTTCATTGGGATTTTCTTTGTTAGTAATGGCTCAAATGTTCGTGGATGTATCTGTTTTGCACCAAACATAGCCATTTCAATTGCTTCTATGTATGATACTTCTTTGAGTAATTTTGCATTTTTGACAATCTTTGGATCTGCTGTCATAAGTCCATCTACATCACTCATCAACCAAATCTCATCTGCTTTAATACAAGAACCAATAATTGTTGCAGAATAATCAGAGCCACCTCTACCAAATGTAGTTACATGTCCATATTGATCTGCACCTGCAAATCCTCCTACAACAGGAATTATTTTCTTTGAGAACAGAGTATCCACCATCTTTGATACTCGAAGTCTAGTTGTATCCAAAAGTGGTTTAGATTCACCAAACTTGGAATCTGTTACAATTCCTACTTCTTTGCCAGTAAGAGAAATTGATTTTTTACCTGAATCATTAATTGCTGATGAAACTAATTTTATTGATAATCTTTCACCAAGTGAAATTAGATAATCCATTGATCTGGGTGTAACTTCACTAAGTAATACCATTCCATCAATTAATGCAAGAAGTTCTGTAAAGTCTTGATCTAATTTTTCTAGTAAATTCTTTCGTACATCAGATTTTTTGATTGTTTGTTTTGCTAATTGTTTATGTTTATCGATAATTTTTGATGTGAGTTGTTTAACTTTTGATTTATTTTCTTTTTTTATAGACTCTGATATTTCTATGAGATCATCAGTAGTTCCACTTATTGCAGAGCAAACAACTAGAATCTGATGTTTTTTTGATAATGTGTAAATGTGTTTAGCTACAGCTTGAATGTCTTTTGCAGTAGAAATTGATGTTCCACCATATTTTAGAACGAGTCTCATTTCAAAATAACTGAATTAGTTAATCTTTAAATGCTTTAACTTTCCACGCGTGGAGCCAAATAAAAGTGAATTCTACCAATATTTGCGACTTTAAATTCAATTCTAAGAGGTTTTGCGCTTGAAAACTCACATGTGATTGAGCCTGAAGTAGATCCTACGGCTTTGATTACTGGATTAAGATATTCAAGGCTGTAAGTACCTGTACTATCTTCTTTTGAAAAAATTTCTTCAATGTCTCCATCATTTTTATCAAGTTCAATTACGACTTCGCCAGAGTCACCTTTACCTGAAAAATTTGCTTTGGAATCAAATGTTTGAATTGTTAGATAATCAGATACGACTTGTACATCACCAAGAATCTTGTCAAACTTTGAAGAAGATAGAGTGATTTTTGAATCATAGGAAATTTTTGGTAATGGGGTATCAGTTGCAGAACTTTCAATTAAACGCATTTTGTATTTTTTATTTTTTCCAACTGTTACTAGTAACATATTTTGATCAGAGATACTAATCTCTATACTGTCTTTTTTATCTGCTCTTTTGATAAGTTTTGAAAATTCATCTATTCTTACTCCAAATTTAATATCACTATCACACTCATATTTTTCAAATGCGGAATTAGGCCATGATATATCAATAAGAGCAACAT
>JADFLN010000076.1 GCA_022564385.1 Nitrososphaerota archaeon
TCAGGTGGTTTTTCAACAAATCCACCTTCAACTGGTTCAGGTGGTGGAATATTCTTTGATTTTCCTAATCCAATTGTTGTAATAATTACTGATGTTAAAATGATAAAGAATATGATTTGTGAATATGCTTCTGCGTTTGGTAAACCCATGGTAATGGGGTATGTAGCAAGTACTGCTGCTGCTAATCCTCTAGGAATCATTGAGTTTGTTACTGCTCTATCTAATTTGGAAAATCTCTTTGTTAGAGTTATCTTACTAACAAATATTCTTCCCAAGTAAACAGCAACTGTGATCAAAATTCCAAATACAATATATTCTATTTGTCCAAAACTTGCCATTAACCCAACAAACACAAAGAAAAATGTTCTTACCAAAAATGTTAGTTGATTGTGTGTTGGATCATCTGTCTCGATCTTTGGCAGCTTAAATTTGAGTATTCGTGAGAGATGGCGTTTGTTTCCAAGCATTATACCAAATACAAGCGCTGTCAGAGCTCCTGATTCTCCAAATGAGTTTGCCAAGAAGAACAAAACAAACAAGATTCCTAATGTAAGCATGTATGCGTGTTGAGCATTTCCAAGCTTTGTTGAAAAATACATCCAAGGGATTCCTACCCCAAATCCAAGAACTAAACCTACAATAACTGCTCTTCCAAGAGTTTCTTGCAATGTTTGTAGATCAAAATGCCCCACAATCACTGCTTCAAATAATATGAATGCAACAATCATGGCTAAAATATCAGTTAGTGCAGATTCAAAACTTAGCATTGATTTAATTTCTTCTGAAATTTTGATATTTCTGACAAGGCCAAAAACAATTGCTGAACTACTTCCACCTACAATTGTAGCTAACAAAATACTTTCTAACCATAGCCAACCTAATGCATAATGAGTTGCAAGTGTAATAATTACAACTGATAAAATAAAACCAAGAACAGCTAGTGTTACAGAAAAATGTGCAGTTTTTACAATATGTTTGATGTCTAGGTGTAATCCACCATCAAACATGATAATTATCAATGCAAGTGCAGCAAAATATGGTACTACTTCGATAACAGCTTCAGGTTGAATAATTCCAAGAACAGGTCCTATAATTACTCCAAAAATCATCAAAAATGCTACATCTGGAATTCCTGTTTTTTTGAAGAATGCCTCTCCTGCAACTCCAAGAAAAATTACTACTCCTGCTGCAAGTAATATTACATGAGCAGAAGCAATTGGCCCATCGTTAAAGGATAATGTTGCTATAGAACTTTGTAGCTCTGCAATTTTGTCCAAAATCAAACTTGGATCAAAATAAGATAAAGGAAATATCTCTTCAACTTGCCCTCTCATTAAATTCAAAACAGACAAAATTATGGGATTCATTAATGACTGAATGTAAACATATGTGGATAAAAGTTAAACTGGATTTGTTTGATAATTTTAAGCTCCATAGTTGATTTTTAGATACACATAAAATCAACTATTACAAATTTTTCTTACTTGAGTGCAACAGACGTATTACGTAGGGATCATAAACAGATTAAACGCTTGGAGAGGGTAATCGTAAAGTGTTATACGGATCTTTATGCAGGAAAAAATATTCCTTTATCTGATATAAATAAAATTTCATTAGTTATAGATGAATTCTTAGACTCTATTCATTATTCAAGAGAAGAAGATTCCTATTTTCCTTGTGTTGCAAGCTATGATCATCTTAAAGAAGAAATTAGAGCTTTGTTAATTGAACATGAGTTTTCTAGAAGGATTGCACTACAAATAAAAAAACATCTTAAAAGATGGAAAGAAGGAGAAGATGCAAGAGAACCTGTTGCTAGGTATCTAAAAACATATTCAATATTTTTAATGGATCATAAAAATAAAGAAGAAAACTTTTTTGATAAAGCTGAATCAGAAGTACTCTCAAAAGAAGAAGAATATGAAATGTATGAGCAATTTAAATCAGTTATGACAATTTCAAAAAAGATGAAAGATATGATTAAAGAGATTGAATACCTAGAAAACCAACCTTGGTTTCAAAACTAACGTAAACTCTTTATGGACTGTTAAGGAATTTAATTTATGAAACCTTTTGTTCTTTGGATGACTGGTCTTCCTTGTTCTGGTAAAACTACTATTGTAAAAGATCTGCAAAAAGATATCCCAAATTTGGCAATGCTTGATGGTGATGAACTAAGAGAATGGTTTTCACCAAAAGACTTTTCAAAAGCAGGACGTGATGAGCATAACACAAAAGTTGCTCATTTAGCTAAACTTTTGCTAAATCATGGTGTTCCAAGTGTAGTGTCTCTAGTATCACCATATATTGAGAACAGAGAAAATGCAAGAAAGATTATTGATGCTGGTGATCAGTTTGTAGAATGTTTTGTAAAGTGCTCAATTGAAAAATGTGAAGAAAGAGATGTCAAAGGTATGTATGCTAAGGCAAGAAAAGGAGAAATCAAAGGATTTACAGGAATTGATGATCCATATGAAGCCCCAGAAAATGCAGATTTAGTAATTGACACAGAACATGAACAACTTTCAGATAGTGCAAATAAAGTAAAGGACTTTCTTAAAGAAAGAAATCTACTCTAATTTTTTAAATTCTTCAATTATTTTATTATGAATTAATCCATTTGTCACTAGAATTCCATTTTGGTGGAAAACTTGTTTATTATTGTATGTGATATCATTACCTAACATGTCTGTCATCCTTCCTCCAGCCTCTGAAATAATACAATAAGATGCAGCTGAATCCCATTCCTTCATCTTGTTTGTGGTTGTGATATATGCTTCAGCTTCTCCTGAACTGATTTTACCAACCTTTAATGAACTACCTATACTTGTAAAATTTTTAATACCTAATTTTTTGATAAATGATTTTTCTTTATCTGAAAGATGATGTCTTGATCCAACTATTCTACACTTTGAAAGTTCTGCTAATGTTGTTACAGATATTTTTTTCCATTCCCCATTTGAGTATCTAAATGCCCCTCTTCCTTTTTGTGCAACAAAGAATGTTTTTTCTGTAGGCCAACCAATCACTCCAAGAACTGGTTTCTTGTTTTTTATCAATGCAATCATAACTGTAAATTCACCTGTCTTATCAATAAAATCAGAAGTTCCATCCAGCGGATCTACAATCCAAATTGTATCCTTTGATAATCTACTTTGATCATCCTTGTCTTCTTCCGACAAAATTACGTGTTCTGTTTGTAAGAGAATTTTTTTGATGATCTCATTACTCCTCAGGTCTGCATCCGTAATTGGAGAATCATCATTTTTTTTAGATATTTTAAAATTTCTCTGATAAATCTCTAAAATTGCGTTTCCTGCCTCTCTTGCAGCCTTGATAGCAATATCTAATTCAGGAATCTTATCAACAATGGGAATATCTTTCAATTGAGATTTCCTAAGTTGCAAGTTCTGGTTTTAATGTCCATGCAACTCCTAGAGCAATAAACGGAAGTGACATAACTCCTATGATGGCAAGTATGGTGTTAAACTGTGTTTCTGAAACTAGTGGGTTGTTTACTAACCATGGTAATGGTAATGTAACAAGTATCCAAATACCTCCTAAAAGTATTATCGTCTTAGCTTTTGCCTTTCTACTTTTCATCATATATTCTTCTTCAGTGATGTATTACATTTATGTGAATTCATTTTATTGATTTTCCCACAACTATTGCAATATTGTATCAATGACCTTTCATCAATTCGTGCAGTTATTTGATCTTTAGAAATATTTCCGCATTATTTACGAGAATATCCAACCTGTTAAATTTTTTAGCGGTTTTATTTACAACATTTTACTCATTTCTTTTGTTTACTGTGATACCAATTACATTGGGTGAATGATGATTTTTCTAATCATTCAGAGTACCTTGAAATCATAACTACTTCATTTTCTAATAAAATTTTTGTTTTAGTTCTCACTCCTTATCTTCTGTCGATTACTATTGCCACTTTGTTGATAATCTTAAAATTTTTTGCACAAAAATTTGTAATTTATAATTTAATAAAACTCATAAATAGGCACAAAATATTTTATAAAATATTATGAAATTTTGTAATATATTGTATGAAATGTTAAATAGTTATAGTTACTATAATAAGTAATGCCGAAGGATATAATTCCTATCGACTAAAATGCGTAGCCCCGCAGAACGAAAAAGGCAATCAGACGATATACTGTTCTGACAACGAGAGGAAATCTCTCAATCTTCTGCAATAAAGGGGTATACGCCTCTTAATTTTCTAAAATATCTACAGAAACGGAGCCCATTACGTTTCCATTTGGATTGATAATTATAGAAATTTCTTGCATTTCAGAAATTAAAATAATTTTTTGTCCATTATACTTCCATGTAAAATATTCAGAGACTCCAGTCTGGTGTGAGACACTTTCAAGTTTAAAATCTTCAAAAAAATCTAAATTATCTCCATTCAGTGTTATTGATAAGACCGTTGGGCTACTTCCATTTGGAACAAATCTAAGAGAATAATCTCCTCTGTTAATAGTAAATGTATCCGTATAGATTCCATTAGTGTACAAGCCAGGATCTGCAAGAGTTACGTGAAATATAATATTGCTATTTTTCTCAGATTGGTCTAATGAAAAAATTACGACAAAAATTGTAATTATTATAACTGGGAAAATTATTACAATTTTTTTATTCACTTTAATAATTTCTAAATTCATGTATAAAAAATGTCTAAATAGATTTTTTCAAAGCATCTGTTTACTAAAATTACAAAATTTTTACTTTATAGAGACCAAAGAAAACCATTCATTACTTTATTTTTGTTAGTGAAATTTTATCAATTGTAAATCAATATTCACCCCTGGAATTAAGTACATTTTCTAAAATCAAGTTTTATGCCTAATTTATCTAGTAAATGGTTAAAACAACAAAAACCTGGTATTGCTGAAAAAATTAATGATTCTATCAAGTCTAAAGGACCACTAAAACCAAGAATTTCGAACGCAATTAAAAAATTACAAGTACAAATTCAGAAATTAGACTCAATGCTAACAAACTTACAAGAACGTGATGCAAAATTATTTAAAAGAATAGTAGAAGCAACACAAAAACATGATACTCAAACCAGCAAGGTTCTTGGAAATGAGTTAGCAGAGATAAGAAAAGTTATAAAAATTTTGAGTAGTGCTAGAATAGCATTAGAGCAAATTGAATTACGCCTAACTACTTGCAGTGATCTTGGAGACACTGTGGTAGCAATGATGCCAACAATGGGGTTGATGAAAAATCTAAAATCATCTCTTGGAAAAATAATGCCTGGAGCTGAGCAAGAAATCGGTCAAATGGCAGAAATGCTTGGAGGTTTTATGTCAGAAAGTTTCTCAGGAGATGCAACATTTGGGGTTGATGATTCTACTAACGCAGAATCAGAGAATATTCTAAAAGAGGCCGCTGCTGTTGCAGAGAGCTCTACAGGTCAAATGTTACCTTCAGTTCCAACAGATACTCAGGAAGCAACTACTTCTAAATCCCTCTAATTCTAAAAAAATTAATCTACCTAGATTTTAGCATGAAACCATTTAGGTTTAAACCAATTTTACTAATTACAAAAAGTCAAATCATCGCTATTAACACTTACGATTTTATCCTACGACATTCTTTTTATTAAAAAAACTTTAGGATTCGCAATGCAAAGTGCAAAACTTCTAACCATTATTTTTTCAATGATTATATTTACTGGTATAACTGCCAGTAATGCTGCATTTGCTGAATCAGATGTTCCAAATACACTAGATTCAATTACGGATATTGAATTTAGAACTATGACTGATTTTCATACGTATCTACCAGATTCTCAAATTAGCTTTAATGTTAGTTGTAATCAACTTGCAGGAGAATTTGCTATAGGTTTTAACACAATTATTCAAAAATCTGATGGTAATCCTGCAGACGTAAATGATGTACGAAACCTTGTATTTTTACAGAGAGGATCATCTGATTTGGGTGTATTCATTGATGCAGTAAATACAGGTTCAGATAGACTAAAACTCACTGTAGAAGTATCTTGTGCAAAATTATTGCCAGTATCTTTGCCTACTGTACCCGATGCACCAACTGAATTTAGTGTTGTCACAGGAGATCAACAATCCACATTAACTTGGGAAGAACCCCTGTTTGATGGAGAATCCTTAATCACCAAATATCAAATATCTGCTATGCCAGACCCACGTACTACAACAACAGATGATGTATTTGCTGAAACAGTTGATACCTCATTTACTTTTGAAGGATTAGTCAACGGAATAACTTACAAATTTCAAGTTAATGCAGTAAATGATGTTGGTCCAGGAATTCTTTCAGAAATTATTACTGGAACTCCACTGGCTCCATACATACCAACTCCTGTATCAATTCCAACTCCTACATCTGAAAAAATATCTGTATGTCATAATGATAAAGTAACTTTACATCTTCCAGGCCAAGCAGTTAGAGCACATTTAGTGAATCATGATGACTATCTAGGCGAATGCACAGATAATTCATCAATATCAAATGAAAAAGTAAAACAGCTTCAAAGAGAATCAGACAAAGCTGAGAGAGAATCTGACAGACTAGCTAAACAGGAATCAGATAAACTTCAACGAGAATCTGACAGACTAGCTAAACAGGAAGCCAAGTTACTTCAGATAGAATCAGACAAAGCTGAGAGAGAATCTGACAGACTAGCTAAACAGGAATCAGATAAACTTCAACGAGAATCTGACAGACTAGCTAAACAGGAAGCCAAGTTACTTCAGATAGAATCAGACAAAGCT
>JADFLN010000077.1 GCA_022564385.1 Nitrososphaerota archaeon
GAATATCTTAACGAATGGTTTGCAACATCAATTATTCATGATGGAAAACGATTCATGGGACTTACTGTAATAGAATTATCTTCTGGTACATTTTACACAATCAAAGGTAAAGCTCTTATCATTGCAACTGGTGGTGCTGGAAGATTGTATAGTTTTTCAACTTATGCACTTACATCAACTCCAGACGGTTTGGATATGGCATATCGTGCTGGTATGGCATTAAAAGACATGGAGTTTGTACAATTTCATCCAACAGGAATTTTACCATCTGGAATTTTAATCACAGAGGGTGCAAGAGGGGAAGGTGCTTATCTGCTTAACAACAAAGGTGAAAGATTTATGAAAAATTATGCTGCAAGTAAAATGGAATTAGCACCGCGAGATATTGTATCAAGATCGATAATGACAGAAATTCAAGAAGGTCGAGGATTCAAACATGAAACCGGAGTTGATTGTATGAAACTTGATTTAAGACATATTGGAGATGAAAAAATTAAAGAGAAATTAGGTGGAATTAGAGAAATTTCTATTAAATTCTCTGATATTGATCCTGCAAAAGAATTACTTGACATTAGACCTGTTTGTCATTATATGATGGGTGGAATTCATACTGATATTGATGGTGCAACAGAAATGCAAGGAGTTTGGGCTGCAGGCGAGGCTGCATGTAATAGTGTTCATGGTTCAAACCGATTAGGTGCAAATTCAACTGCAGAATGTATCGTTTGGGGTAAAATTACTGGAGAATTAGCAGTAGAGTATATCCAGAAAGGTTTTCCATCAAATCCATGGCCTCATCATTTGGTTGTGGCTGAAGAAAAGAGAATCTATGATGGAATTTTTAGAGGAGGCGGTGATGCAAATCCATATGAAATTAAACAACAACTTACTGATACTATGAATGAAAAAGCATATGTCTACAGAAATGAAACTGATCTAGTTGCAGGTCTCAAAAAGATTCGTGAGCTTAAAAAACAGACTTGGAAACATGTTGATGACAAGGCAAAAGAGTTCAATACTAACTTTTCAAATGTCATGGAACTTGATTCAATGTTTAGAGTTGCAGAGATTGTGTTGATTGGTGCAATTAACAGAAAAGAATCTCGTGGTGCACATGCTAGAACTGATTATACTAAACGTGACGATGTAAACTTCTTACATCATACACTTGCTTATTACGATCCAAATGAACCAATCATGAAAACATATCCAGTTACAATTACTAAGTATCAGCCAGTGGAAAGGAAGTATTAGATGACTCAAGACGAAAACAAAGAAGGCATTGGAGGTATGGCCAATCCCGGTCGTTATGGAATTGAAAGAGTTGCATATTGGTTAATGCGATTAAGTGGATTAGGACTATTGGCATATTTTGTGGCTCACATTTATGAAACAAGTAATATTCTAAGAGGACAAGTCGGATGGGATGAATTGATGGAAATGACATCAACTACTGAGGGACATGCTATTTTAGCAATTGTAATTGGAATGTGTGTATTTCATACTGTTAATGGAGTTAGAGTGATGTTAGGACATGGCGGAGTTGGTGTGGGAAAACCTGCTAGACCTGATTATCCATATAATCCAGCATCACAAAACTACAGACACAAAATAGGTATCTATTCTGCAATTGTTCTTGCAGCATTTGCAATGATGTATGGATTAGCAGTAATGTATGGTGAATAAGATGAGAGAAAGTACAATCATGAAAATTCACTATGGAACTGCCATTGCAGCAGTAGCACTAGTGGCAGTTCATATTTTGATGCGTCTTACGCAGGGATTTGCAGAATCCTTAGAGTTTGAAAGTGTTCTTGCCAACTACAAATTCGTTCCCTATGCTATAATGCTGGAATTAATACTAATCTTACTTTCAATTCATGGATTTAATGGACTTAGAGTTATTTTATTGGAATTAAAACAAGGAAGAATTTATGAAAAAGCCGTTTCTTATGGTTGTTTAGCTGCAATGATTGGATTAATAGCATATGGTTCTAGAACAATTATTATGGTTAACATGGGATTGGTATAGAAATGGCGCAGGTATCTAGTATTGTAAACGAACAAACATCAGCATCATCATCTACTTCAAAATCAATTACACTTAGAATTTCAAGATACAATTCTGTACATGATGATTCAAGTATATTTATGGAATTTTCTGTCCCATATGAGAAATGGACAACTGTTCTAGATGCAATTCTTGAGGTCAAAAAATACTTTGATCATTCAATTGCAGTTCGTTACTCTTGTAGACAAGCTACATGTGGTTCATGTGGAATGATAATTAACGGAAGACCCAGATTAGCTTGTTTTACAAAAATTAGTGAACTAAACTCTAATATTATTACCGTGGAACCCATGAACAACTTTCCAATTATTCGTGATTTGGCTGTAAAGTTTGAAAAAATGTTTGACAGTCATCATAAAATTAAACCATATATTATCCGAGATGATACAGAGATAGAATCTGAAACAAAAGAATTCTTACAATCTCCTAAAGAAGTAGAACAATACATTCAATTTGCTAATTGTATTAAATGTGGGTTATGTAATTCTGCATGTCCTACAATGGCAACAGATTCTTCATTTGTTGGACCGCAGGCATTAGCTCAAGCATATCGATATGTTGCTGATAGTAGAGATAAAGGAAAAGATTCCAGACTTAAGATAATAGATGAATCTCACGGTATATGGAGATGTCACTTTGCTGGTTCTTGTAGTCAAGTATGTCCAAAAGGTGTTGATCCTGCAATGGGAATACAACTACTTCGAGGTTATTTGCTGGGATTTAGGAGTTAACCAAGTTTTTTTGGGTTTGGACTATTATTTACTTGATTGTTAATCTGTTCTGCCATAAAGTGATTTGAAACATTTACTTTAACATCATCAACTCCATCTACCCTCAAAAGATAATCGTGAACATCTTGACAAATCTTAAAACCAAAAACTGCTGGACAAAATGGACTAGTGAGATGCAAATCAACTTTAACATTACTATCATTGATATCAACCTCATCAATTAATTCTAATTCAACAATTGATGTGTTGATTTCTGGATCTACAATCTTTGATAACTCATCGAAGATTTTTACTCGTAGCTGTTTGATATCTTGACTCATGTGGGAAAAAGCGCTGATGCTATATATAACCATTCCAAAACCTTAGGTAATGTATCGTTCACGTCTTGGAAATGATTTGAGTGAAATTACTTTAGATTATGTTTCATCAATAGATGATGATTCTGAAATTGCACTTTATGATATTATTGGAAGCCAAGCTCATACTTTGATGTTATATCAAAAAAACATCATAACAAAAAATGATGCAAAAAAGATCTTGTCAGCTTTACAATATTTAAAAAAACAAAAATTTGATTCATCGTCAGGAGCAGAAGATATTCATGAATTAATTGAATCACTAGTGATCAAAAAAGCTGGCATGGCTAGTGGGGGAAAGATGCATACTGCAAGGTCTAGAAACGATCAGATTGCTTTAGACATTCGAATGAAAATTAGAGACGATATTAACATTATTTGTAATTGTCTTCTAGATACCATCGAATCTCTAATCTCTGTGGCCAAAAATCACCAAAAAACAATCATACCTCTTTACACTCATCTTCAGCAAGCTCAAGTAGGTCTATTTTCTCATTATCTTTTGGCATATGCAGATGGTTTGTTCAGAGATTTTCAACGACTTTATGGAACTTTTGAGCGAGTAAACCAAAGTCCTCTTGGTGCAGGACCTATTGGCGGAACAAGTATAGTAATTGATAGACATAGCACTGCAAAAATGTTGGGTTTTGATGATCTTGTTGAGAATTCAATTGATGCAACAAGTACACGTGATTTTGTAGCGGAATATGTTGCAATGATTTCAATTTTGATGACTAATCTAAGTAGGATATCTGAAGATTTTGTCCTCTGGTCTACATCTGAATTTTCTTTTATTGAACTGTCTGACGAATTTACATCTCCTTCAAGTATAATGCCTCAAAAGAAGAATCCAGATGTTTTAGAATTAACAAGAGGCAAAACTGCTGAAGTTATTGGAAACCTCACTGCAATTCTAGCAACAATTAAAGGCTTAGCAACTGGGTATGGACGTGATTTACAACAAATTAAATCATCTATTTGGTCCACATCAAAAATAGCTATTAGCACACTAATAATTTTAAAATCCATCCTTCTTACTTTGAAAGTAAATGAAAAACAAATGAAAAAAGTTACAGAATCAAGTAATCTTATTGCATTAGACATTGCTGAAAAATTAGTCAAAGAAGGAATTCCATTTCGAGTTACTCATAAAATTACAGGCATTTTAGTTCAATTGGCACATCAATCAAAAAAATCTATCTCAAAATTGACTTTAACAGAAATAAAAAAATCTGTGGTTGACACTAAAGTTAATCCAAAAATTGTTTCAAAAATTATCTCCTCTACAACTGTTGTTTCCTCTTTAAAGGAGCGAAAATCATATGGTTCCTCAGGATATGATGAACAAAAAAGAATGATTTCTGATAGAATTCAAAAGATTAACAATTATAGAACAGATGTAACTACAAGAGAAAATAAAATCAATTCATCTATTGAAGACTTGGAAAAACAAGTTAATGAAATAATTCAATAACAATAATAAAAAAAAATAACGGGTCTAGAGGGATTCGGACCCTCGACAACCGGATTAAAAGTCCGGTGCGCTACCTGGCTGCGCCATAGACCCTTATGAAAAATGCTTCACGCGTATAATTTAGTCTTTTACAAAATTTTTTTGTTATGACCGAAACTTTTAATCTAGCAATTTAATTCAAAATACTTGTGCCCTTGTAGTATAGCCCGGTCTAGAATTCGGCCCTGTCACGGCTGAGACGCGTGTTCGAATCCCGCCGAGGGCGCCATCAATCCTCTTTAAATCCCTACATTGCAAGAGAGATTATTGAGCCCAAAAGATTTCAATCCAAAAAATATTGGTATCTATGATTATGACAAGAGAATCTTAAGAACTTTAATTCTAATCAAAAAAGAACTCTCACAAGAAAACATCGACTTGATTGAGAAATATCGTAATGTAATGATTATAGAATCACTCTCAAAGGCAGTACAGCACAAGCACCTTCAGACACTCCTTAATCTGAGCAGGTTTTTAGAAAAAAACTGGAAAGATACCACAAAAACAGACATTGAGATGATTATTTCTAAAGTGGTTCAGAAATACTCTCCTGACGGTCAGGAGACAAACACCACACATGACCACAAAAAGGTCTTGAAGATATTTTTTAGATGGCTCAAGCTTGGCTCTAGAATCAAAGACGAAGTAGGTGATCCTCCGGAGACCAAACATGTCAAGATGAAACGAATCAAAGACAAAATTGCAAGAGAAGACCTGCTTACAGAATCTGATCGAACACGCATCTTGTATGCATGCGGTGAAAATGTACGGGACAGGGCATTTATTGACTGTCTCTATGATAGTGGCATAAGACCTGGAGAAATTTTAAACTTGCAGATAAAACATGTAAAGTTTGATCAGTATGGAATTGTTTTACAAGTGGATGGCAAAACTGGCGCAAGAACCGTACGGTTGATAGAGTCCATCCCAAACTTTTCTGCTTGGTTTAATGTGCATCCTTACAGAGACAATCCAAATGCACCACTATGGATAACTCTTAACAAAGCAAAGTATGGACTACAACTCACATACAATTCTGCACGTCAAATGGTTCTGAGAAGAAGTGTCATGGCAAATATGTCCAAGAAAATTTATCTTAATTTGTTCAGACATTCTGAAGCTACAAGAACTGCAAAATTCATGACAGAAGCCAACATGAAAAAGCGTCATGGATGGGCTGCTGACTCTAAAATGGCTGCACGTTACGTCCATCTTATCGACTCTGATGTTGATGATACACTCTTCAAACATTTTGGAATCAAACATGAAGAATTAGAAAAACAAAATCTTCCACGAACATGTACTATTTGCAAAATGGTAAATGATCCTCATGTAAATATCTGCTCAAAGTGCACAAAGCCGCTTAACCTTGGTGGTATCTCAAAAATTGATGAATTACAAAAACAAGAAATCAAAAAACTTGCAAAACAACTAGTATCTGAAGAGACTGAAGAATGGAAGGAAAAATTCTTTGATATTCAAAAAGAGATGATATTGCAACGATCCTCATATACACTGTACAACGCAATGAATGGAATTCCTACTAAAGTTGACCTGAAACAATTGGAATCTCAGGAATCTTCTAGAAAACCAGAAACGTTGGCATGGAAACCACTTTTGCCTTATTCTACAAATCACAGTTTCTAGATGTCTATTCGTATTGTTCAATATTGAGCAAATCTCTCGAATGGCATTATTACTTTGGTTCAAATCTCTAAACAATGATTTCAAAATCATGTGAATCTGTAGTTTTTCTAGAAATACTAAAAAAAATTGCATTTTTGAAATCTTTTTTTATTTTGATTTTTTTTTAAATTATATTTTAAGTACGTTTGAATTCATATCTGCTGCAGATGCAGTAAGTTCATTATATTCACATTCAGGATTACATTTTTCAGATTCTTTTACACACATACATCCAGGGTAAGCGTGATAAAATTGTGGACCTATCCCTCCAATCCGTGGCAATCCTGTAATTAATCCTACAAACTGTAAAACTTCATGTGAAGCAAGACTCATAC
>JADFLN010000078.1 GCA_022564385.1 Nitrososphaerota archaeon
AAAAGCATATGAGAATGGAATTTTAGAAGAAGACTTTACTGTAATTGCATATTGCCCAAGTTGTCTGACATCACTTAGTCATTCAGAAGTAAATCAAGGATATGAAGAAATTAAAGATCCGTCACTCTACTACAAAGTAAAACTAGTTGATGAAGATGCATTTTTGATAATATGGACTACTATGCCATTTACTCTAATTACAGATGCAATGGTTGGTTTTCAACCCAAAGAAGACTATGCTTATGTCAAAGTAGAAAATGAGACATGGGTAGTTGGAAAAACCAGACTAGAAGAATTCATGGTAGAAGTAAAAGTAGAGAATTATAAAATTGAAAAAACAATAAAGGGTTCAGAGTTTGAAGGAAAAAAATACATTCATCCATTATTGAATTTAGTTCCAGAATTAAGTGAATGTGCAAAATTAGATAATTATCATGTTACAGTAGTTGAATCATTTGTGGAAGTCAGTACAGGAAGTGGCTTGGTACATTTATCTCCTGCAAATGGAGAAGAAGATATCAAAATAGCAAACAAAAGAAATGTTAAAATTTTCAATCCTATTGATGATGAAGTAAAATTCACATCCCAAGCAGGAAAATATCAAGGAATGTTTGTCAGAGATGCAGATAGAATAATTGTTGAGGATCTAAAAGAGTGTAATGCTCTTGTAAAGATTGGAAAAATAAAACACAAATATCCCCTATGCTGGAGATCACATCACCCCATAGTATGGCTAGCTAGAAGAGGGTGGTTTTACAAGCTAGACCGTCTTGAGAACAAAGCAATTGATGCTGCAGAAAGTGTAGAATACTTTTATGAACAACCAAAAAAC
Organism: Nitrososphaerota archaeon; assembly: GCA_022564385.1. GTDB lineage: Archaea > Thermoproteota > Nitrososphaeria > Nitrososphaerales > Nitrosopumilaceae > Nitrosopumilus. Next base: position 833 of record JADFLN010000078.1, read on the forward strand.
AGATTCTTGGAAATTATCAAGGAAAGACACCCATGGTGTATCTCACGAGAAAGAATTTGGGGTTGCCCATTACCTGTGTGGAGTTGTGAGGATTGTGGTGAAAAAAATTGGTTCTTTACAAGAAAGGAAATTGTTGATGCCGCAGAGAACTTGCCAGATGGACCAGACTTTGAGTTACACAGACCATGGATTGATAATGTCACTGTAAAGTGTAAAAAATGTGGCAGTGTCAAAACAAAGAGAGAAGAGTATGTTTTAGATACTTGGCACAATAGTGGTGCTGCACCATATTCATCATTGACAGATGAAGAATATTCAAAAGAAATTCCTGCGCCATTTTTTACTGAAGGAATTGATCAAACTAGAGGGTGGGCATATACTCTGCTTATTGAAAATGTAATCTTAAACAATAGTCCAATTCCACCTTACAAGTCATTTTTGTTCCAAGGACATGTACTTGATGAGAATGGAGGTAAGATGAGTAAAAGCAAAGGAAATGTTTTGGATGGAGCAGAATTACTGAAGAAGTATCCTGTAGATTTAGTTAGGTTCTATTTCATGTGGAAAGCAAGTCCAATTGAATCACTAAGTTTCAGCACTGATGAATTAATGTCAAGACCATATCAAGTAATTAACACATTATTCAATCTACATCTTTACTTTAAGCAAAATAGCCAATATGATAATTTTGATCAATCAAAGACAATTGAATGGGCGAAACAAAATGATCTGTTAACATCTCCAGATATTTGGCTCCTTTCAAAACTTCAAAAATTAATTCATGAAATTACGGAAAGAAATCAAACATGTAGATTCCATGAAAGTGCCAAAGCAATGGACGATTTTATCATAAATAATCTAAGTCAAGTGTACATTCCAATTACTAGGGGAGAATTATGGGATGAGGATGATAAAAAGAAAAACAGAAGACTGGCAATCTATGCAGTGTTAAGTAAAGTGCTCAAAACAATTAATATTTTGATTCATCCATTTTGTCCATTTACTAGTGAGTATCTATATCAAACAGTATTTGATGGAAAACAAAGTATTCTACTTGACAAATGGCCTCAATACCAAGAAGCACTGGTCAACGAAGAGATAGAAGAATCATTTGATATTATGAAAGATGTTGTATCGGTATCATCAGCTGCTCGAATGAAAGGAAAACTAAAGCGAAGATGGCCATTAAATGAAGCACGAATTTGTGTTAGTAAAGGTCAAAAAATTAAACTTGAATCATTATCTGATTTGTTACAATCACAATTAAACATAGAAAAGTTCAGCATCATTGAAACAGAGAAAGAATCAGGACTAGAACAAATTTTGGAATTACAGCAATTAGGATTACCTGTCAAAGCAGTTGTCAAATTAGAAAGAAAGAGAATAGGACCTAAAGCAAAACAACATATGGTAAAACTAGTTTCAATATTTTCCGAGACTAATCCTGAAGAAATTATTGTATCATTGCAAAAAGATGGTAGATATGATTTTGATGTTGATGGAGAAACCATTTCGTTGGATAATGAAGATTTTATCATAGATTTTGATGCAAGTGAAAACTTTGCAGTATCAAAAAGAGACAACCATATTGTATTTATTTCAACATTGCGAAACAGAGAGATGATGGCAAAAGGATTAGTAAAAGATATTGCAAGAAGACTTCAAACTCTAAGAAAAGAAAGAGGATACAACCCAACTGATGTTTTAGATGTGGCATCAATTCTTGATTTGGATAAAGAATCCCTTGAAATGGTAAAAGAAAGAACTAAAGAATTGACATTTTTAGTTAGAGTAAAACAGGTAAATTTCATAGAATCCTGCAAAGAATACAAAGATGACGATATTGATGGACAAAAAATAAGAATATCAGTAGAATAGATTTTGAGAATTAATGTAATACTTTTATTAGAACTATTAATTCTACAAGTAAATGTCAGAATCAAATACACCAAATGTTGTTGGAATTAATGTTCTAAAACAAAATGGCCTTGATGTTGATGAGTTGTTAAAAGAGTTAATCAATAATGCTGCAGTTGAATTTACGGCATACTACTACTTTACCAACCTTAGAGCACATTGTACAGGCATGGAAGGAGAAGGACTCAAAGGAATTATTGAAGATGCAAGATTAGAAGATCTAAGTCACTTTGAATCATGTCTTGAGAGAATCTATCAATTAGGAGGTAAACTTCCAAATGATGCAACTGAATTTATCAAGATGTCAGGTTGTGAATTCTTACAGCTTCCAACAAATCCAACAGATTACAAAGAAATCTTACAAAAATGTCTCAAAGCTGAACAAGGAGCATTAGTCAACTGGAACAAAATTTGCCAGATGACATTAGGAAAAGATCCTACAACATATGATATTGCAAAAGATATCTTAGCAGAAGAAATTGAACATGAGTCATGGTTCCTAGAACTAATCTATGGAAGACCATCAGGACACATGAGAAGAAAGTTTTCTGGTGAAAGACCACATACCAAAAGACACTCTAGAGCACTAGATATGGGATAAATGCCAAATTATTTTATTTCTTTTTGATTTCTGGGGTTACTTTATTGACGACAAATAGTGAACATGCGTTGTTTTATCAGGGTTAAATAGAAAAATCACGTATTAAGAATATGGTAAAGCAGATCAGCCTCGATACCTGGCAAATTCAACATCTATCAGAACTGTTAGAAAAAGGCTCAAACATTGTTGCAAAGACAAACAGACCAATTGTTCTGTATAGACAAACCTTAGAAGAAGAGGATGAATCGTATGAAGAAATTGTATGCACCCTTACTAAAGGACATGTTATTGAGCAGATGGTAACATCAGGCGGAGTTTTGCCTCCAAGCTTTCATCAACAGTTTGTATTTACAATTCAAGAATATCCACAAGAATTATTGAGAAAGAGTCAGGATCGCTTTTTGGAGATGATTGATTTTCTTGAGGAACAATTAAGATAATATCATAATTAATAAAGACCGTAAAGGCCAGAATTTTTGCATGCGTTTACTAGAGTTTCAGGCAAAGGAGTTATTTCGAGAATATGGAATTAATCTTCTTGATAGTAAATCATCGATCAATATAGAGGAAGGAAGAAAGCATGCTAAAGAATTAGGATATCCATTTGTGATTAAAATACAGGTTCCCGTAGGCGGAAGAGGAAAGGCAGGAGGAATCCAAATGTGTCAAAACGATGATGAATTTGAGCTAAAATACCCCCAAGTCATGGACTTGGTAATCAAGGGTGAAAAAGCAAGAGCCATTCTTCTTGAAAAGATGGCAGATATCAAAAAAGAGTTGTATCTATCATTATTTTTGAACCGTTCAAAAAGATGCTATACAATCATTGCATCATCAAATGGGGGAGTTGAAATTGAATCAGTAAAAAATCAAATCATCAAAGAAGTTGGATTAGGTAATGTCACAGAAGAGATTGCAAGAGAAGTTGCAAAAGAGATGGGCTTGGAAGGAAAAACACAAGACGGTTTTGTTGATATTTTGAAAAAATTATCAAAGCTTACGGTTGAAAAAGAAGCAGAGCTTGCAGAAATTAATCCACTTGCAATCATGCAAGACGATTCAATAATAGCGCTTGATGGAAAATTTGTTACGGATGATAATAGTAATTTTAGACATGAGGAATTACAAAAATATCAAGAGATATCAGAGATAGAAGAAAGAGCAGAAAAAAGTGGTTTCTCATTAGTGGAATTGGATGGAAATATTGCAGTAGTTGGAAACGGTGCAGGACTTGTAATGTCTACACTTGATATGTTATCAGATAATGGCGGTAAGCCGGCATGTTTCCTAGATGTCGGAGGTGGTGCAACTACAGAATCAGTGTATGAAGCATTAACTTTGATCAGTAAAATTAGTAAGGTAAAAGGAATTTTAGTTAACCTTTATGGAGGAATTGTAAAAACAACAGTAGTAGCAGAAGCATTTCTAAAAGCATATGAAAATAATTTGATTGACTTACCAGTGTTTGCAAGACTGAAAGGAACTGAATCAAAAAAAGCTAAAGAGATGCTTCAAGGCTCTAGAACAAAAATATATGATTCAGTGGAAGAGGCAATCAACGCAGCAGTAATGGGAATAAAGAATTGATGGATATTTTTGATCTACTTAAAGGAAAACCAGAAGATTCGGACTATATGAAAAAAGGAGTTATCGTTCAAGGTATTACTGGAGCATATGGATCCATACATGCAAAAAGTATGATTACAGATGGAACCAATATAGTTGCAGGAGTCACACCCGGTAAAGGAGGTCAAAAATTTGAAGGTGTTGTTCCAATTTACAATACAATGCAAGAGGCAGTAAATGCTACTAATGCAAAAATTTCAATAATCTTTGTTCCTGCAAAATTCTTTCTTTCTGCTGCAAAAGAGGCATTAGAAGCTGGAATCAAACTATTAGTTGCAATTCCAGAACATGTTCCAATTAGAGATACTATGATTACACTAGAGTTAGCAGAACAAAAAGGAGCAATAGTCATTGGGCCAAACACCCCAGGAATTATGATTCCAGAATTAATCAAGATTGGGATTATGCCAGTAACTCCGTTTAAGGCAGGAAAGATTGCAGTTCTATCAAAGAGTGGAACACTACTCTATGAAATTTCAGATGCACTAACCACTGCAGGATTTGGACAATTAATTACAATTGGAATTGGTGGAGATCCAGTAAATGGTACAAGGTTAATTGATGCATTTGAGATGATAAAAGATATTCCAGACTTGGAAGGATTGGTAATTGTAGGAGAAATCGGGGGTGACTCTGAGGAAATTTTAGCTCAAAAAATAATCGATACTGGATTTAACAAACCAACTGTAGCATACATTGCAGGAAGATCAGCACCAAAAGAAAAGAAAATGGGACATGCCGGTGCAATTGTCATGGGAACTTATGGTTCTGCCGAATCCAAAATATCTATGTTTAACAAAGCAAATATTCCAGTAGCAAAGAGACCTACAGAAGTACCAGTGTTATTGGCAGGAAAGATGTAAAAATCCGATTAGAATAAAAGAGAGAGATTTTGGAGATACTCAAATGCCAATTTCAGACCCTGAAAAAAAACGCATTGCACAACAAGCACGTCTTGTTATGAAAATTTGCTTCAAGTGTGGAGCTAGAAATGATATTAATGCTACAAGATGTAGAAAATGCAAAAACCCATACCTAAGACTAAAAAACAGAACCCTCGGCGTCAAAAAGTAGAATTAGTAATTCATCAATCTTTGCCTATACTGTGTAATTGCTGATTTTATTTCAGAATGGTATTGCATGATAAATGATTTGGCAGTTTCAGAATTTTCTAATTCTTCAAGGGATAATTGAATATCATCAGGTAACTGTTCATTCATTTGAAAGAGAACTTTGGCAGCATCAATGTATTGCCCAAGATTATCCACATATTCAAATGCCAACGTCATTTTATCTATCAAGGCATCAAATTCCTGTAATGACATAAAGAATATTTGGGAAACCCATACAAAAGAGGAGGGTAATTACAAAATATTCAAAATATAAAGACAGAAAAGGTCGTGTTTTTGTAAATTTGTTGGACCGGTCGTCTAGTTTGGTTTGGATGACGCACTCACACTGCGTAAGGAGAAATCCCGCAAAGGTCGTGGGTTCAAATCCCATCCGGTCCACCCCAATATTCATCAAAGTTAGAAAATCGTCATATAGAGACTAATTAAAATTGGATAGAATTAAAGAAAATCTATGAAGGCCAGATTTAGTGGGAAATGTGTAGAGTGTGGAGAG
>JADFLN010000079.1 GCA_022564385.1 Nitrososphaerota archaeon
AACACCTTATCCACCTTCTCCTGACGGAAGTTGGCCTGAAATATATCAAAACGTAATTGATCCAATAGAGACTTTGACATATGTGGCAGGAATTACGCAGAAAATTAAGCTTGCGACAGGCATCATCGATATGCTTTATCAAAATCCATTGATTTTAGCAAAGCGATTAAGTTCACTTGATAATCTTTCCAAAGGAAGATTACTACTTGGATTTGGTAATGGTCATTCTAAAGATGAGTTTGATGCAGCTGGTGTTCCATTTGAAAAACGTGGTGAACGAGCTGATGAATTTCTTCAAGTCCTTAACAAGATTTGGTATAATGATACAGTAGAACACAAAGGCAAGTACTATACTATTCCAAAATCTATTATTGGTCCAAAACCATACCAGGAAAAAATTCCAATCTATCTAGCTGGTTTTTCACCAAAAGCACTAACAAGAACAACTAAGAAAAGCATCACAAGAAAAAGGAAGAGATCCAAATACCATTGAATTTCCAGTATTGCTATTTCCTGAGGTCTCAGAGGTAGATTTAGGCACAGATAGGCAATCCATGAATGGAAGTATAGCCCAGATTGCACAAGACATTCAAGGATTTGAGAAACTTGGAGTAACACACGTAAATCTTGTGTTTGATTTTGGATCTGTTGCTAATGACTTGAAAAAGAGACTAGAATATTCCAAGCAAATCAAAGACGCCATAATCCCATCAGTTTTTGCTACATGAAAAAAGTAGATAGGTTATTTTCTATGCGAATTGATTCTTGTCGAAACTGTGGAAATCAATTATCAGTTATTAAATTATGTGAAGATTGTGATCAACCATTACATTATCTGTGTGTTAATTGTAAACATTTTGTAGATGATCCTATACATCTTCATGGAAATATTTTGATGAATTAATTTGGTTACAAATTGGTAAAATGGCTTTAAGCATTAGTAAAGTGAAATGAATCATGCAACAAATAGAAAAACAATACGAAGAATTTGTAACTGAATTTGGAAAGAAGCTGGGCAAAGTAGATGTATCATTTGCCCTTCAGACTATGTATCTTCAAAGAAAAATTCCAGATAGTTTACCAAAAGTAGAGTTACAAGTATGTTATAAACCAAGCACGGATCTTGAACAAAAGCGAGTGGAACTTGATAATTACTTTGCTTGTATTTCAACTACATATTTTAGAAAACAGAATGGAGCACCTGATTGTGAAAACACACTTGGAGTAGAATGTCTGACTGATCTAGATACAGTTTACAAAATATCACAAGATTCTGATATAATTTCTATTCATGGAAAAGCAACTCTAGGTTCCTACTAGAAATTGCCATCAAATTCTTTTTTTGGTAATAAAATGCAAAGAAAATTTGAATTTGTTTTGAAGAATAAAAATAAAACATTACACGAAAATTTAAACGATTATGAAAATGTAGAGTGCCCAATTTGTAACCGTGAAATCAAACCATGTTGGGAATTACGTTACAATGAAGTTCGAGCAACTTGTAACGTCTGTGGAATTAATTGGGCAGAGTCTTGATAGTAATATGAAATCAGTCAAAGAAGGTGAAATGTAATGTGGCGTTATATGGAATTTACGGAAGACATGAAATTGATCAATGTCCATGGAATAACAAAGAGAGAGCAAAAGAAGTAATAGAAATAGCTAATAGTGACTTTGCATCCATGCTTCCAAACTACAAAATACACAATATTATAGGACAATATCATTCTGGACTAGAACATACATTCCTTTGGATACTTGATGCAGAGGATCCACACCTAATTCAACAATTTGTTGTAGATGCTGGAATGGCAAAGTTCAATGAAGTCAAGATTGTCCCAATTACTGAATTTAAAGGCGTAGTAGTTGGAGCAAAAAAAATACATGGGTTATAGGAAATTCAAATCCTAACATATTCTCTGTCACTCTCATGCAGTCATCCTCAAGTCGTTCCATGTTGTTGGTGTGTTCACTTCATTAGACTTTGTATGACTGTATCGCTATAGAATTTTTTGCCTTCCTTGAATTTGTACTTGATTTTATCTGGAATAAGATTATTAAACTTATTAAAAGGATTTACCCAAATCTAAAATAAAGTTGGAATAATTTTTTAATATTCTATAGAATAACATTATTCAAAAATGAATCAAAAGATTATTGCATCTGTAATTGTGATTGGCATTGCACTTGCAGCTTTAATTGTTTCATTTCAAAGTAACTCTACTCCTGAAATTACTATTGCTAATTCCATTGAACCTATTGCAATTGATTTCGAGTCTACAGAATTCACTATAATGGAGACAAACGGTATCAAGCATCTCATCCCACTTGATAAGATCAGAGGGGGTGGGCCTCCAATGGATGGAATCCCCTCAATTGATAATCCTGTATTTGCAGATCTTCAGAGGTCCTACTTCATGTCTGATTCTGATACTGTAATTGGATTAGAAATTAATGGAGAAGCAAAAGCTTATCCTATCTTTATCTTGGTTTGGCATGAAATAGTCAATGATACTGTTGGTGGTATACCAGTGGCTGTTACCTATTGTCCACTGTGTTACACTAATCAGGTTTTTGAGAGAGTCATTGATGGACAGGAAGTGGAATTTGGAACTTCTGGAAAATTATACAACAGTAACTTGTTGATGTATGATAGATTAACAGAATCTTATTGGAGTCAAGCACTTGGAATGGCAGTTAAAGGTGAATTAAGTGGATACAAACTGAATTTGGTTCCTTTTGATGTCATAACATGGGGTGATTGGAAAACACTTCATCCTGATACAATGGTATTGACAACTGATACTGGACACATTCGTTCGTATGCAACTGATCCTTATGGCAGTTATTACACAGAACCACGGATAATGTTTCCAGTAGAACATAGCGATGACCGACTGTATCCTAAAGAGATAATCATTGGATTTAATCAAGATAGTATCTACAAAGCATACAAACAAAATGACATTGAATCAAATATTATCATCAATGATTTAATTGGAGAAACTCCTGTGATGTTAATTTCATTGTATTCTGAAAACTCTCGTGCTTTTGAAAGAACCATTAATGGTGTGGTTTTAGACTTTGTGTATGCAGATAACAAAATTTTTGATTCCCAAACAAATTCTGAATGGAACTATGATGGATTATCGATATTCGGTGAGTATGAAGGACAACAATTAGAGCGAATGCCAATAGAGCCTGGATTTTGGTTTTCATGGGTAGCATTTCATCCTGGTACAGATCTATTTGGAGATGTAAAAAATTGAATCAGACTATGAAATCCCAATTTACCAATAGTAGAGTTGTGAGAAAATGGCTGAATCTGAATCCCACTAAAAAAGCAATTCTAGTTGGAATCATGACAGTTGTTGTATATCTTACAGTAGTTGTTTTAACTACACCCGCCTTGGAACCTCTTGCAGCGGTAAATGCAGCTTTTCAATTAAACGCTATTGTAATAATCGGTATGGGTATTGGAATAGGCTTGCAAGTTTTCTTATCTTCGAAAAGTAAATTGTTGGGATGCAAACTAAACATAAAGAGAAAAGCATTAAGTGGAAATTCAGGTAGTGTTGTTAGTACATCATTCTTCTCATTTTTTTCTCTTGTACCACTTGGCTGTTGTGGTTGGTGGCTTTACATCTTATCCCTATTACCTGGTATCGTAGGAACTGGTGTTTCTGCTGTACTTATTGAGTTCAGTCAACCACTTGCTTACCTGGGTCTGGTAATAATTTTTGGATTTAATGGTTTGACAATAATTAAATTACGCAAGGAGATGAGACTGAGAAAATCAGTTTAATGTTCTACCATTGTTTTTAATTTATTTTTTTATAAACCTGTAAGTGAGTCTACAGATGTACTGATACTATCTGAACTAGTTGGAACAGATGGAAATTTTTCATCAATCTGTGTTTCTGCAACAGCTGCTGCCTCTTCTAGAATAGAGTCTGTTTCTTGTCCTGATGCTCCAGAATCTGCAAAAGAATAACCATCACCTATGGAACTAGGCATCATATCTCCAAGCATATTTCCCATGGATTCAATTTCACCACTTGCCTGAGCCATTACATTACTCATCACAGGAACTATTACCTTCATTGTATCAACTGCAGGTTTCATGGCAACTATGGTGTCACCTATAGAATTTACCGTAGTGAGTCTGAGTTGTGTTCTTTCTACAGATAATTTCATACCTTTTATCATTGAACTAGTCTTTTTCATTTGAGTTAGTTCATTTGCAAGAACTTTGGCTGTATACATATCGCCATTTTGCTTTGCCTGAACAACTCTGCTGAATATTTTTTGTTCTTTTTCTGATAACTGTTTTGATGTACTGTCCAACTTTGATATTGGTCTGTTTAATCCCCTGATGGTACTTTCCACTTTGGGTTTTAGAGGCTGGTTCTTTTTCATAAAACCTTGGAAGCGTTCTAAATTACTACTAGTGGGCTGTCTTTGCCAGTCCTTTCCAAAGTTTGACATGAAATAGAATCTCAAAGTCCTGACTTAGAGTAAAGAGCCTAATAAAATCAACAAATCTGATCAGATTAATGATCAATAGTCATTGACAATTATTATTTGATATTAAATTTGAAATAAATAGATGAACTAAAATATTCAAAACTCATACTCCGATTATTGAAATGAGGATCTAAATTTGATTGAGAAAAAGATAAAAATTTTACTAGTTGCTGTGGGGATTACAATAACTATGTCCTTTCTATCATGGTCTGGACTTGGATCCTTTGCTGATGCAGACAATGATGGAATTACAGATTCAATTGATAACTGTCCTAACATAGCAAATTCAATTCAATCTGACTTTGATGGTGATAAAATAGGCGATGAATGTGATCTTGATGATGACAATGATGGAGTAATTGATGAAAAGGATGCCTTTGATTATGACCCAACAGAATGGGCAGACTTTGACTCTGATGGAATTGGTGACAATGCAGACATTGATGATGATAATGACAATATAGTAGATGCAATTGATGCCTTTGATTATGACCCAACAGAATGGGCAGACTTTGATTTTGATGGCATAGGTGCAAATGAAGATACAGATGATGATAATGATGGAATTTTAGATGTTAATGATTCTACACCAATACCTGTTTCACAGAAACTAACTGAGAGATATTTGACAGATATTCAAACATGTGCAATAATGGATAATGAAACTCCAAAACTATTGTGTTTTTCTCAATTATTTTATGATTTAGTAATAGAAGATGAAACTACTGTTGACACATTGGAGTTAGCATTAACATTAACAAAATTAGGTGCAATAGGTGATTGTCATTTTGTATCCCATGAAATAGGTCAAGCTGGCTTTGAAAAGAATTCAAATGTTTATGAAAACTTGAGAGGTATAGATGGTTCAATTTGTAGAGGAGGATTTTATCATGGCACAATGGCATCATACTTTCATGATTTACGAGAAAATGGAGAAGACATAAGTTCATACAAAACAATCTGTAATGACTTTATTGGAAGTCCAGATTATACAAAATGTGTTCATGGTTTAGGTCATGGGTTAGTACACTACTACTCCGATGACTTGAATGGAGCAATAAATGCATGTGACCAAATGTCATTCTATCAAGGCTCAATTTGTGTTGGTGGAGTTTTTATGCAATATACAGATAACGAGTTAACTCGATCTACTTCTATAGAAGAAGCTGTTAAAAATACATGTACAGGATTAGAACTTCGTATTTTTGACTATCAACAGTGCAGTGATAATTTAGGACTAACTATTGCATTTCACACTAATCATAGTCTTGAAAAAGGTTCTGAATTGTGTGATCTGATAAGTAATGATGTGGGAAGACAGTATTGTCATAGGGGGTTAGAAAGAGAAATCAATGATGCAATGGAGTACAAAGTGTATGACCCTACAAAAGGAGTTAGAGAACTAGTTCAACCAATATGGATAAAGGAAAATGATTCTAACAAATGGATAGTAGACTTTCGAAGTCCAGCCAGAATTTCAGACTTTGTCTATGATGAAGAAACAAAAATGATGCAATTCTCTTTTGACAATCCATATCGTATAATCATTTACATTGCAACTGATTTGCTTCCAGAAAATCCTATTGTTACAGTTAATGGTCAGATACAAAATGATTTGGAGATAAAACATGGATTATATGATAATCATTCAATGATCAAAATTCTACCTGATAAATCTGGTACTGTTCTAATCAATTGAGGGTTATGTTGGTATTCAGAGTGCCAAAAAATGCAGGATTTGTTCAAATTTCAGGTATGGAATAGGTTTCATTGTTAAATTCTGCGTCCATTTTGATCACCAAGAATGGTTCAAACTCTTAGGAATCAAATCTTGAAGATGAATTATACTTCGATAATGTTAAAAGTAAATTTCATCATGATTGTATTGTGAAAGATCTTGTTTCATAATATAATTAAAACAATAATAATTCCTGGAATAGTATTC
>JADFLN010000080.1 GCA_022564385.1 Nitrososphaerota archaeon
TCTGTTAGCTTTACAAAATACATTGATCAATGTCCCATATGCAAATCAAGAAGATTTGAGACAATTATTAGAAAATCATATAATGATTAATTTTTTAACATAGATTTTTTAATAGAACAGATTTTTAAGATATATTGTCTGACGACCCAGAAATTGAAAAAATAAAGCAGAGAAGACTAGAAGAGATGATTAAACAACAAAGTCAGCCTAGAGTTGAGCCTGGAATCATAGATTTGAATGACTCAAATTTTGACAAAATAGTATCAGCTGAGAATCTAACACTAGTAGATTTTTGGGCTGAGTGGTGTGGTCCATGTAAAACGATGCATCCAGTCTTTGAGAGCATATCAAAAAATTATCCAAAAATAAAATTTGCGAGAATTAATGTTGATAATAATCAAAATATTTCAATGAAATTTGCAGTTCAATCAATTCCAACATTTATCATGTTCAAGTCAGGACAGGTAATAGACAAAATGATGGGAGCAGTTGGTGCACCTGGTATTCATATGATTTGTAAAAAGCATTCTGACTAGTAAGCGTATACTGGCTCTTTTTCTCGTTGAATTCTAACTATTTCATTTAGAACTTTTTGCTCTTCAGAATTTAGTTTATACATGAATCTGTTGAGTATTTGTTTTGCCTCATGTGATGGTGGAAATGTATAATATACTTCTTCTTCAAAGATTTGTCTGCCAATTGTGACATCTTGAACAGAACAAGCAACCTCATCTCCAGTTTTAGCAGTACTTACTGTCTTTTTATCACGCTGAAGTTGATGAATATTTCCAACCTTTCTTCCAGCCATATTCATAAATGGAATTTTATGCTTTAGAGTTCCTACATCTACACGAATTCCAAATACTGCAGGATTATTATTTCGAAAAACCATTCCTCTGAGAAAAGTAAATTTCGAGATTGGTGTTAGTTCTGAAAAAATTGCATCATCTTCATTTGCAGTATCTTCTTCAACCCATGCATTATAATTATCAATTAAACTGTAGATTACTTTGTCTTCAAACACTTTGATATGACTATCTTCTGATTCATCTTTTGCATCAGGTAAAACTTTTACATTAAATGACAAGACAACTCCAAGATGCCTATCATTTTCTTTGATTGCTTTTGCATCTATGACATTTCGTCTGGTAACAGGACCAATGTCAGCTTTTGCAACAGGAACTTGTGAGCGTCTAAGCATTTCAGTTACTGCCTCAAGTGAGCCTATAGTATCACATTTGAGGATAATTCCATTAGTTTCAGTGTCAATAAACATTGATTTCATCTCAGATTCAATAAGTTTAGTGAATTTCTTAATCTCGTCATTATTTGATACAACATATAGAGTACTTCCTGGAAGAACTCCTTCAAGATCAGGTGATGCAATTTTTAGTCCAGCAGCTGCATCTACCTGTGTAACTGGTTTGAATTTATCTCGAGGATCTCGCATCTCATCAAGAGGTTTTGGTAAAAGCAACGCCTTTGGTTTTATAACTACTACAGAATCTCTTTTAGCTACAACAATACTGTTCTCTTTTTTGATTGTGCCATCAATTAGAATAATATTTGCTGTCTGCCCTAATCCAACTTCATCTTTTACCTCTAAGACAATGCCACGTGGATCTTTTTCTTCTTGATTTAGTCTTTTTTGAAGATACTGTTGTGTCAATCCTACTAATACACTAAGTAGTTCTGGAATTCCAACTCCAGATCGTGCAGAAATTGGAACTATAGCAATTTCGGATTTAAAGTCCTTTACACGGTAAAATGCTTCTGATTTATATCCTAAAATAGAAAGTGTTCCTACTACGTCATAGATTTTTTGATCAAGATCAGCTTGAACTGATGCGTCTTGTTCTTTTAATACCTGTGAGATAAAGGAAGATTCTGATTTTCTCCATCCAGAAATTTGATCACATTTGTTTAGTGCAATAACAAATGGAACTTTTCTGTTCTGTAAAATTTTCAAACTTTCATTTGTTTGTGGTTGAAATCCACGATTAACATCAACAACAAGAATTGCAATGTCAGCTGCAGAGCCACCTCTAGATCGAAGGTTTGTAAAAACTTCGTGTCCTGGAGTATCAATAACTAAAAGTCCTGGAACCTTGTTTTCTGATTGTTCAAGTTTCTTGTATAAAATTCCACATATTTTCTTGATGGTCTCAGTTGGAAGAAAGCTAGCACCAATATGTTGAGTGATTCCACCTGCTTCTCTACCTTGAACTCCTGTACCACGAATTTTATCTAAAAGAGATGTTTTACCAGAGTCTACGTGACCAAGAACTACCACTATGGGCTGACGAATTTGCAAATCAGATCACTCAAATGCTATCCTCGATTCGTGATCAAAACTTTCTTGTGAATCTGATGCATGAATAATATTATCACTTAATCCTAATCCAAAATCCCCCCTAATGGAACCAGGTTCTGCTTCAAATGATTTTGTTGCACCAATCATAATTCTGGTAGTAGCAATTGCATTGTTTCCTTCAATAATTGCTGCAACTACAGGTCCTGATGTGATAAATGATGTCAATTCACCAAAGAATGATTTGTCTTTGTGTACATCATAGAATTTTTCTGCTTGGTCTTGAGTAAATATAAACATCTTTAGTTTCAAAATTTTGAATCCTTTTCTTTCAAATCTTAAGATAACTTTACCAACTAGATTTCTAGATACTGCATCTGGCTTTACAATGAAGAGGGTTTTTTCAGCCAATTTTACTTCTTTCTAATTCCGCCTTTAACGTATTTCTTGGTCCACTTTAATTTTCTGGGATCACGTTTTAGAACTAGTGCATTTTTTTTACATTTTGAAGAACAGAACCATAGAACAGTTCCATCATTTTTAGCAAACATAGTACCAGAACCTTTTGGAACAGGTCTATCACAGAAATTACAAGGTTTAGCTAAAAGACTCATCTAATCACCTATTTGATCTTCTTTGCTTCTCTCTCTGTTTCTCTTAGCATTAGAATCTCACCGACTCTAATAGAACCTTTAACATTTCTTGTAAGAATTCTTCCTTTATCATTTCCGGTAAGAACTTTAACTCTAACTTGAATTACTTCACCAGCAATACCAGTTCGTCCAACAATTTGAATAATTTCAGATTGAACTACTTGTTCAGTTGTAGAACTCATTGATCAGTCTTGCCACCTTTGATTTTAGCAATTGTTTCTATAATTTGATCTACTATGTGTTGTGCATCACCAGCATCTAAAATTGCTGCAGCTGCTGAAGTAATCTCAATGCCTAATGAATTTCCTAATTCTTTCTTAGTAGGAACAAATACAAATGCTGCACCTTGCTCCTCACACAGAATTGGAAGATGAGCTACTACCTCTGGTGGTTCAACATCTTCAGCTATAACGATTAGTTTACTGGAACCACGCTCGATTGCCTTTGTGGCTTCATTGGTTCCTTTCTTGACTTTACCGCTAGTAGCTGCTACTCTTAGTGCTTCTAAAATTGGACTCACAAGTTCTTCAGGGGTTTCAAATTTAACGTAATAAGGTTTTGCCATACTTCGTCACCCTAGAGTTCATTCTCCATTCTCTCAATCGATACGAATGGTATTAAAAGTGTTATCGGGAAATGATTAACTTTACTTTTTTGAGATATTCAGACATCAAAGCGTCTAATTTCTTCTGACTTTCTGCTTCTGAATAAATTCTAACAATTGATTCTGTTCCACTAGGTCTAATCATTACCCAGTTTTTATGATCAATTATAATTTTGATACCATCAGTGGTATCAGAACCCGGAAATTCTTTTTTTAGTGTAGAAATCAGTTTTGAAGCATTTTCAGGAGAACATGAAACCTTGTCTTTTGTGGTAAAAGAGGGAGGTAAACTAGCAATCTCATCTGATAGAGATTTTCCTGTAGCTAAAAGGTCAAACATTAATGCTAAAGTCATACAACCATCTCGAACTTGATTATGTTTTCCATACATGAATCCACCATTTTCTTCAAATCCTATTAACGCATTAGTATGAACCATTTTTCTTGATACTTCAACACTACCTACTTTGGTACGAATAACTTTTGAATTAAACTTCTCAGCTAAAACTTCAATATTAGAGCCAGAGTTCAAACAAGTTACAATCAAAGAATTTGGATTTTTCTTTAAAATGTGTTGAGTTAATACTAGAGCAGATTTATCACCAGTTAAGATATTACCTTTATTGTCACAAAAAATACTTCGATCACCATCACCATCAAACGCAATTCCAAAATCAGCATTGTTTTCGATCACAGTCTTTGAAAGTTCTGAAAGATTTTGTGGCGTTGGTTCTGATCCACGTCCAGGAAAGTTTCCATCAATATTCTGATTTATAAGAAATGTTTTACATTGCATCATTTTACAAAATTCAGGTGCAGAAACTGCCTGTGTACCATTTCCTAAATCTAAAACAACTTTGAAATTTTTGGATTCTATTAATTTAGAATCAATTTGAGATATAATTCCTTTTAGATATATCTCGATAGATCTTTCTTCTTTTTTTGTAGTACCCCAATTTTCTGGATTCTCAATCCATCTTTTTTGCAGATAGATATCCTCAATTATTAATTCATCTTCTCGTGAAACCTCAACTCCATCTTTTGCAACAGGTTTGATTCCATTGTATTGAGGAGGATTGTGAGATGCAGTAATCATTATTCCACCTGAATATCCCAAAGTCTTTACTGCAAATTCAAGACATGGTGTTGAAATAATTCCTGCAATATTACAATCAATTCCTATTGAATTAAGAGCAGCACTTACTACTTTGGAAATTACTGGACTTGATTCTCTTCCATCAAAACCAATCAATACTGATCCTCTTTCAAAGTAAGTTCCAATAGCTAAAGTCATATCATGAACAAATTCTAATGTAAAGTCTTCAGGGAATACTCCACGAATTCCATTAGTTCCAAAAAATTTTGCCATGGTATTATTCAATAATAGATAAATTTGTGTTTAATGGCATGTCCGTTGCGGGAGTCGCCCAGCCTGGTCAAAGGCGTAGGGCTTAGGACCCTATCTCTTAGGAGTTCGTGGGTTCGAATCCCACCTCCCGCATTTTTATAATTTCTGTGAATGATTAATAATGAGAAAATTCCCAACAAACAGTCATGAAAAAGACAGTAATTGGAATTACAGTAATTGGAAAAGACAGAGAAGGAATTGTAGCTACATTTACAAATTTTGCGTTTTCAAAAGGTGGAAACATTGAGAAAGTAAACCAAAATGTGATCAGGGGTCTTTTTGGAATGTATCTAGAAGTATCCTTTTCAAAAATAGTTGATGTAAAAAGATTTGATGTAGAAATTCAAAGTTTAGCTAAAAAAGAAAAGATGGATGTAAATACACATCATGAAACAAATTCGCAGAAAAATATTGCAGTATTTGTAACTAAAGAGTCACTTTGCCTGAAAACAATTTTGAGTAATACAAAATTACTCAAAGGAAAAATCTCAGTAATAATTAGTACAGAAAAGACACTTGCACTATTAGCAAAGAAGGAAAAAATCCCATTTGTGATAGTACAAGAGAAAAATCAACAAAAGGCAGAAGAAAAAATTATTGAAATATGCAAAAAATATGAGATTGATTTGATCTCACTTGCAAGGTACATGAGAATTCTTAGCCCTAACTTTGTGTGGAGATATCCAAATAGAATTATTAACATTCATCCAGCATTATTACCAGCATTCCCAGGAGCGTTGGCATATGAACAAGCTTATGAAAGAGGTACAAAGATTATTGGGGTAACAGCTCATTATGTTACAGAAAATTTAGATCAAGGACCAATTATATTCCAAGATTCATTCAAAGTGGACCCAAATGATTCATTAGAAAAAATTAAGGTTAAAGGACAAAGACTAGAAGCAGATACATTACTTAAAGCAATGAAAATGCATCTAGAAAACAAACTCGAAGTTCGTTGGAGAAAGGTTCACATTAAATCCAAGTGAATTAAATGGTAGATATCCAATCCCAATTTGATCCTAATCTTAGAAAATTAATTAAAAATAAAAAACAAGTGGCAATAATTCCCATTGGTTCAATAGAACAACATGGCCTACATTTACCCATATCAACTGATTCAGATATTGTAACTGAAGTATCAAAAAGACTAGCTAAAATGAAAGGGTATCTTCTACTTCCAACGCTTGCCTATGGAGTTTCATTTGAACATGCACCATTTTTTAATTTGAGTATCAAAGAATCAACTTTATGTACTGTTCTGACTGATTTGTGTTCATCACTTTTAGCAAATAACATCAAGACAATTTTTATAATTAATGGACATCATGGAAATCTAAAATCAATTAAAAATATTGATGTCAAACTCCAAAAACTTTCAAAAAACAAACTCAAAGTGTTTCCATTATCCTATTGGCAT
>JADFLN010000081.1 GCA_022564385.1 Nitrososphaerota archaeon
CATCAAAGAGCCAAAATTTTTCATAAATTCTGCTTGAGCACGTCCACTTTTTTGGATCCAGTCTTTGAACATTTCAGTTGGATTATACTGGTAATTATTACCACTCATTGGTAATAGAAGGAAGTAAATGGTATTTAAATGCATCTAAGGGTCATTCAAAAATTCTAAAACTTTGGATGCAAAAGCATATGGATACTGAACATATGGAGTATGGCCACACTCATCCATTCTAAAAAATCGACAATCCTGAATTGTTGAAACAAAATGGTCGGCATATTGAATCGGGATAACAGGATCATTTTCCCCCCAAATAATTAAGGTAGGAATAGTGATTGTTTGAAGTTTAGATGTAACTAGTTCAGAGTTTTTTATTCCTAACAATGAGGACATAAAAGCAAGTTTAGCATTAGGTAATTGCATTCTTTCTACAAATCCAGTAACAATTTCTTCGCGAATATTATGTCCTGTACCTTCCATCAATTCAAATGCATTTTTTGCACTTTGTTCATTTGGATATAATGCTGCCATGATATAGGCATCAAGAGCAGGAGTAGATTTTTCCATATTACCAGAGGGGGAAACGAGAACAAGTTTTTCAATTTCATTAGGATGCGAAGCAGCATATTCAGCAGCTATTTGCCCCCCTAATGAAGAACCAATTAGATTAGGTCGCTCAATATTAGATGCAATGAAAAATTTTCCAAGAAATTCTGAAAAGAATTTTGTAGTGTAATCTACAAGTGGTTTGTCACTATAACCAAATCCTACAAGATCAGGAACTACAACACGAAATTTATCTGAAAAAAGAGGAATTACTTGATCCCATCTTTCAGCTGAAGCCCCCAATCCATGAATAAGTACAAGTGTTTTTTTAGAATTACCAGATTCTAGATAACGAATTTTGTTTCCATCAATCTGAAGGAATTTCTCTTCCACTATTTTATCGTCAATTGTGATCACTAGTTAAGTTTTAGTAAATTAGCGATCATAGGCATTTATGATTTTTTTGTAACTGTCAATAGGTTGTAAAATAATTTTTACGATAATCCATGTTTTTTAAAATATTGTTGATGATATTCTTCGGCTTTATAGAATATAGGAGTGGGAATAATTTCAGTGACAATAGGATTTTCAAATTGACCAGATTTGTCAAGTGATTGCTTTGATTTTTCAGCAATTTCTTTTTGTTCATCATTGTGATAAAAAATGGCTGAACGATATTGGATCCCAATATCCGGTCCTTGGCGATTCAATGTTGTTGGATTATGATTTTTCCAAAATACATCTAAAAGCTCTTCGTATGATATTTTATCAGGTTCATATTCTACTTGTACAGCTTCGACATGGCCTGTTTTGTCTGTGCAAACTTCTTCATATGTTGGATTTGGCAATTGACCACCAATATATCCCACTTGGGTAGATTTGACACCTTTTGTTTTACGAAGTATATCTTCAACATGCCAAAAACATCCTGCACCAAATGTTGCTTTCAATTCAATTAATGTGAGTATTTATCAAATTAATACTATTTGTTGAAATTGAAAACTAATTAATCATAATGATTCCTTCCTGAATAAGAAATTTCAGTGAGTTTACAAATTCCGCATCTGAAATCAAATATTGTGACCACCAATGAGCATTATTTCGAATCCAATCTGGAACATCATTTCCAGATACATTCCCAGAAGAGATATTTGAAATCATAATGATATTATTTTCTAACATAAATTCAATTCCGGTTACAAAAGTAGTGTCTGAGATTTCCCCTGTTGACCACCACCCCGCATTATTTCGAATCCAATCAGGTACAGAGATAGGATCTCCATATCCCAAAATATTGTAAATAGATGAAGTTTGAAACTGAGAATCAAACCAAGATTTGTAATCAGGTTCGTTGTAATATCGGTCAATGTAAAATTGTGGAGATTTGTCAAGAGATGGAAAACCATCAATATGTGTTGTCCTGTAACTAACTACATCATAAATAGAATTAGAAAGAAACTGAGAATCAAACCAAGATTTGTAATCAGGTTCGTTGTAATATCGGTCAATGTAAAATTGTGGAGATTTGTCAAGAGATGGAAAATTTGGAATTTGTAATTTTAATGTAGTAAAAGTAGATGTTGATTTGAGGTTAGATTCAGGAATTGGTTCAGGGTTTGAAGTGGATTCAGGTGTTGGTTCTGGTGTTGGTTCTGGTGTTGGTTCGGGTGTTGGTTCTGGTGTTGATTCGGAAGTAGTTGTAGGGGATTCTTTGTATTCTATTGAATGTTCCATAACTCCATCATAGAATACTCTGATGAGATAAGTTCCATCAGGAGTCCAAAGAGAACCACCCACATTAAAAATAGTTGAAAAACTACCATCAGAATTTACTTCAAATTCGTTAATGTATGTGAAAGTATTCCATGGAGAAAAAATTTGAAGTATTACTGTTGAAATATCTGGGTCATAAGAAACATTACCAGTAATTCTCAATAAATCATCTTTATGATAAAGAGATTTGTCAGTTGTAAAATTCTCCACCACCCCAAACGCAGATAAGAAACTCAAAGGAATTAATAAAAATAGAAAAAATATTGTAAAACGCCAAATCATATTCTAAAAATGAATTTCAAGTATAATTAAAGAATTCGCAAGTTGTTCAATTAGATTTAATTGACATCAGTGAAAATTTCAACAACTTTTTTGGCCAAGGTTTCTATGTTAACAGTAGGTTCTGCAGATATTAACAATAGAATTTGTGTGATAGGAAATGGAAAACTTACTAAAACAGCCTTATCTCGTCTTGCAGCAAGATAATTAATTGGGCCTAAGCTTTCATCCAGTTCATTTCGAATAGAAGCCTTTGAGACAAATTCAAAAAATGACTGTAGTTTGGTTTCATCATTTTCATAAGGGGTAATTCCTTCTTTAAAACCTCCTGTGACAAGTTTACCATTTTTGTCAACAATTCCTGCAAATCTAATCTCAGATTCTTTAAGTAGGCGATTACATTTTTCGCCAAACAATTTCAAACTGAGATCTACATTTGACATGATAAACTTTGTCAATATATCAAAAATAAAAACCTAGCCAATTTCAATGCGGTATTATGGAACTATTTTTAGACATAGAATTCCAAATTGGTCATTATGTTAAAGAAATTTTCACATGGAACTAATAAGTTAAAACTACGTTAGATAATTATTGAAAATTGTATTTATTGGAATTATAGCAATTATATTAATTGGGAGTTTTAGTATTCAAAATGTTTTAGGGCACCAACCAGATTTCAAAGTAAGTACATCAGAAGACATTTTGAAATTTTGTGAATTTTTTTATCAAGAATACAAGACACTAGGAGTAGATACACTAGTTAATCATCACCCAAATTTTCCGAATTTAAGAGCATGTGTGATTTTGTATAATCATGTAGCATAGAACAGTACACATCAATTAAAAGATTTAGTGTTGATTGCAGAGATTGAAAAATATCTAGGAACGTCAGATCATACCAAAGAAAGACATCTGAGTAAGTTCACAACAATGCCAGATTGGATTAAAAAAGATGTAAAATTGTGGGTTGATGGAAATAACAAAGACAGTCAATATGCATATGGAATAAGAGCAATGATAGAAAATAATATTATTTCACCAGCAATAATTGACAATATCAGTAATAGAGTTTGTATGGAAGATGGCTTATGTATCAAAGAGACAGACTTTGTAATATATGCACATACTAGTAAATTTGGAGATCATATTACTGAAGAATTTGAAATTGAAAAGATTGATTCAAATGGAATTTTAATTAACATCAAGAAAATTTCAAAAGAAAAGGTAGAAATAAAACAATTCTATCTTGATGAAAATGCAAAAATTCCAGCTGAAGAAAAATGTTGTAAAACTATAAGATTTCTTTTCAAAACACCCATCATAGTTGGTCAAATAATTGAAGATGATTATAAAATATTTGGAACCACAAATTACCCAATAGGGAATTTAGTTAGAGTTGGATTATTGGCAGAGAATTCTGAAAAAACTAAATTATTAGTTATTGATCAAGAAACAGGACTTCTACTTTCGGAGAAATTCGAAAAGACAGTAATTACTACAAATTGGGAAAAATCATCACTAATTAAGACTAATGTATTCCAGGATTCAGTAGGAATACAATTACATGATTTAAAGATTCCAAAATGGTGGAAAACTAGTAGTATGTGGTTTACAGATGGCTTGACTACAGAATTAGAATACATTCATGCAATTGAATATCTGATTAGTGAAAAAATTATCATAGTTTAGACTTTAATACACATTTCAAAATAACATAATCAATTATTTTTTGTTCTGATGCTTTTTTCATTTTGAGAATTGATTTGTAAAGAATTTTTTCAACATAATTAGGAAATTTTTCTAAAATAGATTTTTTTATCATAGTTCTGTGTTCAATATAATAATTTGCTAAAGGTTCATAGACAAATTTACCGATTAGTTTTTCTTCAGAAATTGTGAATCCCACAGATTCAATCAATTCTTTGACAGGATCTAATTCATAATGTTCTGATGACCAAGTAAATTTTAAAAGTCCCAATTTTTTAATTGAGGAATTACCATTAATTATTGGAATTGCCATTACAAGTAAACCAGATTTTATCAAAATTCTTTTTGATTCTAAAATAAAATCAGATAAAGGTTTGAAGTGTTGAGCAGATTCCAATGCCAAGACTCGATCAACAGAATCATTATCAAATGGGAGTTTTGTAGAGGTAGAGTTTATGAATTCTATATTTTTTTGATTTCCAGAAAAAGCTAATTGTTTAAAATTGGTATTTACACAATACAAATGAAGATTAGAAAAATTATCTCTCCATAGTTTAGATGGGGCTGATAACCCACTTCCCACATCAACCACATTTTTTCCAGAGGATAATTCTGCTAAATTTCCAATAATTGTACATAGGTTATTTTGGGCTGAAATTGGATCCGTGTATTTTGAAGACCAACAACCAAAATTTAGCATAGATCCGCCAGTAGCAAGTTGCATTACAGGAGAAAGAGTAGCATAAAGATTCATTACATCTTTTTCATTTCTACGAAATGTCCAGAGAAATACATTAAAAGGATTTATCAATATCAAAATAATTTCAAATTTATTTGAAATTATGGGCTATTAATTTCTAGGGTAGGCCTTCAGAATCCTCAATACAGTGCTTATGGACCCATTTTTCATCTTTGTTTTTTGCAATCTCTTTCCCAGGTTGAATTTTATCACCACAAGATATACAAGATGTCATAAATTTTGCTTTCATGCATTTTCATTCTAATGCACAAATAAATCAACTATGTTGTAATTGGTGTTAACAAATGATCAACACATTTTATTAATTTGAAATGATTAGTAATTTTATGAGTGATTCAGATCTATTTTCAAAAATAATTATTGCAAAATGGACAGATAGATTTCTTGCGTGGTTGATCGATTTCATAATCATCTCAATTATTTCAACATCAATAATTCTTGCATCATTTGGAACAATAAACTATGAATTTAAAGAAGATATTTTGTGGGCAGAAAGCACACAATATATCCCAACCAGCATCTTGTTTTTTGTATATTGGACAATTTTAGAGTACAAAACAGGTCAAACAATTGGGAAAAAAATTCTAAATCTAAAAGTAGTTAACATCTATGGAAAAAAACCAGATTTGAAAGGAATTATGATAAGTAGTTTTGGGAAATCATTTTTGTTACCAATTGATGTCATCTTAGGATGGTTTTTAACAAATAAGAAACGCCAAAGGATTTTCAACAAATTAGGAGATACATTAATTGTAAAAATTAAAGAATCAGATGACATGTCAGATATTAGATATGTAAAAGACTAAATTTTGTCAGGTTTTCTTGAACTATTGCTTTGAAGAATTAACCAACAGATCTATTAGCAACATAAGATCTTTGTGTCTTAATGTCTGAGAGCCAAAAAGAATGGTGGACGGGATTACCAAAAGAGCTTCAAAATGATATAGAATTAGAAGAATAAAATCAAAAAAAACCGAGAATGTGTTAGAGAGGTAATTTTATGGTAAATGTGGTAGGTTTGTTACTCACAGAGATACTACCACCATGTTGCTCTACAATGCTTTTACAAATGACTAGCCCCAATCCAGTTCCAGTCTTTTTGGTAGTAAACATTGGTTCAAAAATTTTCTCGAAAAGATCATCAGGTATTCCAGAACCAGAATCCCTTACGAGAATAGTAACAAACTCAGAATCTGAAGATATTGCCACATTAATTTCACCTTGTCCATCTATTGCCTGAACAGCATTATTGAGTAAATTTGACATCACACACTCTATCTTTC
>JADFLN010000013.1 GCA_022564385.1 Nitrososphaerota archaeon
TTCTTTCTTGGGTCTACCATAACAATTGCCTGTTTTGTCCCATCTGGTCGCGTATTTATTTTTACTTCAGAAACTAGTTTTGGATTAAGTAAACTAGTCAGAAATCTTACTGGATCTTCATCATATTCTACCAATTCGACATTTCTTTTGAGAATATTTTGTAATGATTTGATATGAACGCCATTTTTGCCAATTGCTAAACCCATTTTACCAGTATTAACTACAAAAATTATTCTGTCTTGTTTTTCATCTTCAATACAGTCACGTGCAGTTGCACCGGTAACATTTTGAAAAAGAGACATCATACGCATTTGATCAGTTGAAAGTTTAATTGCTTGTGTCATAAAAATTCCTATTTATCTCCGAACAAAAATGTCTCATTTAAACTTTCATAAAATAAAATACAACTATTCATTTTTTGTTCTCAGCTTCTGTATCTATTAGAATCGACTTGATGTTACCATCAGTTATTGATGTAAATGAAAGTGTTGAAATTCTAAATTGCAAGCCGCATAATCTACCCAATGCGACTGAAGTTCCTTGAAAGTTCACTAATGGTACATTTTCTTTTTTTGCATCTGATTCAATTTTCTCAAACATTTCTTTCTTAACTGATCGAGATAATACAACTAGCTTGGAATTTTTTAGTGAGTTCAAAACTTGTTTGGTGCCCATCGTTATCGCATCTTCTTTGAGAGCATCTTTCAATGATTTTTCAAGTATCTTACCCATGTGTTTACCTAATGACGATCGTCATAACAGGGCTTTATAGGTTTATTGAAAAATTGGATACAGAAAAAGCAAAAAGCTTTGTTTAGAAACCAAATAGAGAAGCTAAAGAGGAAAATGCAAGACTTAGTTCTTCAAAAAAGTTAGTTGGTTTTTGTTTTTCAGATTCATGGTAAATAGTTTTTTCAGTTAAAGTGAATTGTTGATTAACAATATTTTTGGTTTCAGATTCGGCAGTTTCAGATAATGCAGTATCAAGATTTTTTCTAGCAGTGGTATAATTGGGGTTTTTCACTAGAATTTCATTATATAGCGAAATGGCCTCATCAGAATTTCCAAGATTTACAAGAGCATTAGCCTTGTTATTTTTAGCAGGTAGGAAATCAGGATCAATATTGATTGCTTGATCATAGTACACTATTGCCTCAGAGAAATATCCTAATTTTCCTAAAGCGGAGCCTTTGTTCACAAGAAGTTCTACATCATTAGGATTGTTAATCAGTGAATCATTAAAGAAATTCAAAGAACTATCAAATTTACATAATCGATACAAAGCAGGCCCCATTCCATCATAATATGAAATTGTATCAGTGAAAATACTTGAATCACATTTCAGATTTATTTGATTCAGTAATTTTCCCAATTCTATATCTTCTACAGTAAGATTAGTTGGTTCATCAATTTCAGTTTGTGGTACAACTTTTTTTGAATCTTTTATTATAGAGTTGTCATCAATAGAATTATCATTAGTTTTTTCTTTGTTAATTATTTTTTTATCTGATAAAATATTTGTAACATCAGAAATAGTTTTATCGACTGACTCTGTTATTTTTTCTTCAACGTGTGTATTTTCTTTGATTTCATCTTCAGTATTGTCAATAGTATCATCAATTACTGGTTGTAAAATTTCATAATAATCAAAAAAAGATGTTACTTTAGTTTCAGCATAATGGGCTTTTATTGAATAAGTGCCGTCTGTTCTAAAATTAACTCCAGATTTTACAGGAAAGCTTGTAGAAAATTTTAAATCAGAATCAATTGAGACAATGTAAAATCCTGTAGGCATTCCAAATGGATCATAAACTCCTATTAGCACTGTAGGAGAATCTAATGTAGAAACTAGACCAGTAATTTTGATCAGATCTTTGTCAGTGTATTGTTTTTTGTCAGTGTATAGCAAAATAATTTCAGATTCCTCAAAATTCTCAATAGAGGAATCCGCAAAAACTTGTGTAAAAATCAAAGGTGATAATGTGATTAAGACTAGTGTTATTCCTAGCAAGTATCCTAACACACGAACAAAAACGTAATTTTCTATTTAATAATCACGTAGGAATCATACTTTTTCAGTCAACTACTATTGAAGATGACATTACAGGAGCCAATGCCATTGAATTATTAAGAGAATTCCAAACAAATGTTTCAATTTGATATATTCCAGATTTTTTAGGGATCCACGACTGAGAAACATCTAGACTTTGTTTTGGAGACAGTTCACCCTGAATCCATGAAATTGATTCCACAGAATTGCTAGCATTTTTCACTTGAAAGAGATAAACAAATTTCTGCGTAAAATTTTGATCATTTGTTATTGTTCCAACCATCTGCATTTGATGATTTGATGAAAATGATAGTAGTTGATTACCAAGACCATCAGACAAAGTGATTGGAGAGTTTTCAAGTAGATTTATTGGAGGAATGACTGAATCAACTCCAGCAAAAGTTTCAATTGCTAAATTATCTAATGTAGAATATGGTTTTGGTAATGTATGGTCATCATATTTAGCAAAAATTTTATCTCCAGGTAATGAATAAAGTCTATTCCCACTAGAAGACGAAGTTTGAGATAAGGAAATTGTGGCAATAAATAAACCAGAACTTTCAGATGTCTCTATTGCATTAACTTTAATTCCTGCAATATCAGAGTCTGAAAAAAGTTGAATTGGAATATGATCAAGTGCTTCAGGATTTAGATTCATGTCAAGATCAATGACACGTATTATTACAGAATCATCTGATAAAAAAGTCTCTTTTAAAAATTTAATTGTTCCAATATTCCAACTAACAGGAACAGACTCTGTCAACACTACACCATCTGCAAATTCAAATGAGATTGTGATAGCCGAATCCCTATCAACTTCTAAAAATCCATTAGTTGGACCATTACCAACTGTTCTGGGTGTTGTATCAATATCCCCATCACCATTAGCATCATGTGAAAAACCTGTAAGAATTACCTCAGCAGTGAAAATTCCTGAATTGACGTCTGTCTCAGTGAATCTATATGGTTTTAGAAAATGTTCTCTTGTAGAAATTTTGATTGGGTGATCTTCAGTGTTTCCAATTGAATCAATTAAGTATCTATCAGTATTCCAACTTGGGGCTATTATTGAAATTTTTATTTTATCTGTCCAACTGTACACTGGTTTGTCAGTAAAAATTGGAGCATATGGTTTATCATAATCAGGAATTGATTCCCCATATACAGGAAAAATAATTAATGAAAATAGGAAAAAAGAAAATAGCAAAAAAGACAAATACATAACAAAAATTTATCAAAGATTGAATTTAATGTTTGGAATTGATGATTCTTCAGCATGTACACTAATTGGAGCAAACATCAATGCCAGTAAAATATTAGTAAATATTTCAAAAATTTTCTCTATAAATTATGAACTTGGAATTTTCTTTACCATAATATTATGGATTAGTTATCAATTGTTGTAGAAGATATCTTTGGAATTACTAAAAAGTGCGGAATTGTTTGCAAAAAAGAAGCATGCGGGTATGATGAGAAAAGATGGAGTTACACCATATTCAAAACATCTAGAAGGCGTGGTAAATAGACTCAAAAGTCTAGGTGTTGTTGACAAAGAAGTTCTTTGTGCAGGTTGGCTTCATGATACAATAGAGGACACAGACACAAGTTTTGATGATTTGTATGAGCAGTTCGGAAGTAGAATTGCAGTATTGGTCTCAACTCTATCAAAAGACATGTCATTGACTAGAAAACAAAGAGAGCAAATCTATGTCAGACAACTTAGAGAAGCATCATTTGATGCAAAATTAATCAAACTATGTGACATTTCAGCAAACTTGAGTGATTTGAAGAATTATGATGCATCAAAATCAAAGAAATTACGTAAGGTCAGAAAAATAAGACATTATCTTATAGTTATCAAAAATATTTTGATAGAAAATAATGACTATCCAAAAATTATTACTTTGTTGGAAAGCATCAATCAAAGTTTAAAGCAATTTGGTCTAAGATCTATTTCATTACAGTCAAAAACTAACTAACAAGTCACTTCTTTTTGGAGACTTGCATGTACAAATCAACTGTACCACTTCCTATTGGAATATTACTTCCAACAATTACGTTTTCAGTGATTCCTTTGAGTCGTTCTACTTCTCCAGCAAGTGCAGCATGTGCAATTGTTGGCACTGTAATTTCAAATGCAGCTCTGGCAAGAACACTGTCTTTGGTGCCAGCAATTCCGTGTCTACCAATTTGTTGCAGGTATCCTCTTGAGCACATCAAGTCAGATACCAACATGATGTATCTAGTATCAACTTCCAATCCTTGGTCTTCGAGAGTATGATTCAGTTCATTAATCAATGAATTTCTTGCAGCTTCAATACCCAAAGTTCCTGCAATTTCAAATACATTGTTTGTTCTAACATTTCTTTTGTCAACACCTTTTACTTCAAGCACTTTGGCAATGTTAGAACCAGTTGTCTGGATAACCCATTCATCATCTTTTTGAACTAATGTTACACGTTCAATATCTGGAACACCCTTTACGGTAGTATTAAGAACCTTATTTCTAATTGCAATTGCTGTTGCAGTATCTGCTTCATCAACTAATTTTAGAGTGATTAGTTCACCAGTTGTCTCTAACTTGAATTTTTTATTTGATGAGAGTACTGCTTCTACTTCTGCAACAGTGCATCCTCTTTCTTTGAGTCTTTTTTCGCTCAAAATTAGTTTGATTTCAGTAGAATAATCAGTTTCATGGTCAGCAAGCAATGCACTTACTTTAGTTTGTAATACATTTCTTGCAACATCAATTGCTTTTTCTCGTGATTTCTTATAGTCTTTTTCAAGATAGATATCCATTGTTGGAGTAACAGGATTCTTTCTTGCATCAACTAATTCAATTAGTCTAGGAAGGCCTAATGTGACATTTCTTTCTTTAATTCCTGCAAAGTGGAATGTTCTCAAAGTCATCTGAGTACCAGGTTCACCAATTGATTGAGCAGTAATAATTCCTACTGCTTGGCCAGGTTCTACTTGTGCTTTGTTGTATAGTGAAAGTGCTTTCTTTGATACAATCTCTGCACCTTCTTTGCTTAAGCCAGATTTCTGTAAGGCAATAGTGACAAGTGAAATTAATCTGGGATTGAATGTCTTTGTGTATTTCTTGACTAGAGAATCAACATCATCTTTTGTAGCTTTCTTTCCAGAATCATTAATGGTCTTTGATTCAATTAGTCTATCAATGTTAAATGCTTCACCATGATCACTTTTTGCTACATCAATGCCATCTTCACCATAAAGGAACTGAACAATATGACCATGTGGATCTCTTACTGTTCCGTCATATTCTAATCTAATGTGTTCTAATGCGTTAATTAATCTGCGTTGCATGTAACCACTTTGTTGTGTTCTAACTGCTGTGTCTACTAGTCCCTCACGACCTCCCATTGCATGGAAAAAGAATTCTAACGTAGAGAGACCTTCCCTATAGTTGGATTTCACAAATCCGTGTGCATCAGGATTAGGATCATGTTCTTTGAAATGTGTCAAAGCCCTATTATGGTAACCATCATGTAATCTGTTTCCTCTTCTTGATTGTTGGCCCAAAGCACCTGCCATTTGACCAATGTTTAGTGATGAACCTCGAGCACCAGTTGTAGCCATGATTCTTCCGGCATTAGTCTCATCAAGGGATTGGTCTGCAGTAGATCCTGCTTTGTCTCTTGCCTTACCTAGTTCGTTTACAATGTATGCCTCCAAGGCCTCTTCTGGTCTCATACCTCTTGTGAGTTTGAGAGTTCCTTTCTCATATTGACGAGTCAAATCAGAGACAGTATCGTAAGTTGATTTAATATCATCTATAATTTTCTGTCTATCTTTTTCTGGAACTTCAAGATCACTAAAACCATAACTGAAACCATAAGATGTGATGTATTGTTTAACCATAATTAGAATAGAGTTAAGAAAGTTTTTTCCTGTTTCATTGCCATAGTCTTTTGCAATTCTATGTAACACACTTTCTGGTTCTTCTGCGCCAATTGATGCTTTGTCAATAACACCACTGATTAATTCACCATTTTTAATTACAACATCTTTTGGTGGACCTCCTGTACCCTTGGACCATTTTGATGTAAGGATATAGTTAAAGTCTTTTGGAAGGAATAATGAGAATAGTTGTTTTCCATTATATGCTAGTCCATCTTTTGTTTTGGTTGCAGGTTTAGGAAGTTGTCCTGTATAACCACCAAGCATTGCAAGGTTTGAAAATTCTTGGGTAGTTAGAGTTGTATCGTCTTTAGTAAGAAGATATGCACCAGTTACAAAGTCTCGTAGTGCTCCAATAATTGGACCGCCATATCTTGGAGAGATTAATTGATCCTGAACTCTCATCAAAAGAATTGCTTCTGCTCTTGCTTCTTCACTTTGAGGAACATGAAGATTCATCTCATCTCCATCAAAGTCTGCGTTGTATGGAGGACATACAGAAGGATGTAATCTGAAAGTCTTACCTGGAAGTACGTGGACATAATGAGCCATAATAGACATTTGATGGAGTGATGGTTGTCGGTTAAACATCACAATATCACCATCTGAAAGATGTCTTTCAATTAGATATCCGTTCTCAAGTGTTTCAGCAATTAAAGAACGATATTCTACAAAATCTAATCGAATCTTTACACCATCAGGTCTGACAATATAGTTTACGCCTGGAAAATTTTCAGGTCCATTAATCACAAGTTTTCTCATTCTATCAATGTTCCATTCTGTAACAATTTCAGGAATAGTTAGTTTCATGGCAATAGATTTTGGAACTCCGACTTCGGACAAATCCAAGTTAGGATCTGGGGAGATTACAGTTCGGCTTGAAAAGTCAACTCTCTTTCCAGATAATGAACCTCTGAATCTTCCTTCTTTTCCTTTGAGCCTTTGAGTTAATGTTTTTAGAGGACGTCCAGAGCGATGATGTGCTTGTGGAATTCCAGAAACTTCGTTATCAAAATATGTTGTAGTGTGATACTGTAACAAGTCAACCAAGTCTTGAACAATAAGGGGTGGAGTTCCTGCTTCTTTACTTTCTTTTAGTCTTTGATTAACTCTAATGATATCAACCATTTTGTGTGTCAAATCATCTTCGGATCTTATTCCGGTTTCAAGAATTATTGATGGTCTAACAGTTACTGGTGGAACAGGAAATGCTTGAAGAATAAACCATTCTGGTCTAGCAGTGATTGGATCATATGATAATAGTTCTAAATCTTCATCAAGTATTTGTGTGAATCTTTCTCTAATGGTAATTGGAAGTAATCTATGTTCACCAATTTCTGTTTTCTCAACAAAGATAGTTGGCTTTGTAAAGATTAACTCGTATTGTGTTTTTCCACAATGAGGACATTCTTTTGCTTTTTTTGCTTTCTCAATAATTTGTTCTGGAATACGTTTTCTAGAAATTATAGTGTAAGGAAAATTTTGAGTTTTGATTTTTTTGAATGCATCTAAATCTTCTTGAGGAACTTTAAGTCTTGCACAAGAACGACATGTTGATTGTAATAGTTTGTAAATATTATCAATAAATGCAATATGTAGTATTGGTTCTGCAAGTTCAAGATGTCCAAAGTGTCCAGGACACCTTGCTGATGTGTTCCCACATGTCAGACATTTTTGTCCAGGCTCAAGAGTACCAAGTCTGCCATCCATAAGACCTCCTTGAACTGCCATTCCGTCTTCATCATATGTTTCAGGAGCAGTAATTTCAGCAACAGAGTATTTTCTAATTTCAGTTGGTGACCATACTGAAAATCGAATTCCAGCAATTGCTTTTATTGATTGAATTGACATTAGACCTTCTCCTTGATTAACAATCGTGGTGCAATGTTAAGACTCTGCATCTCTTGTAAGAGTAGTTTGAATGCATATGCAACTGATACAGATGATACTTTGGCTTTATCACCACAAACTCTGCAAACATATTTTCTTTGTTTAACATCATGATAGGCTACCAAACCACATCTTTCACAGACAAATATATCAGATTTGTCAGACTCGTCAAGTAATCTATCTTTTAGAATCATTGAAGCACCATAAGCAATCAAGCAGTCTCTCTCCATTTCACCAAATCTCAATCCACCACCTCTAGCTCTTCCTTCTGTTGGTTGTTTGGTTAACATCTGAACTTGTCCTCGTGCTCTTGCATGAATTTTATCTGCAACCATATGATGAAGTTTTTGGTAATATACCACTCCAATAAAGACTTCAACTGGAAATGCTTTTCCAGTTCGTCCATCATACATTATTTCTTTACCAGAATATTTGAAATTATGTGCATCCATTACTTTTTTGACTTCATCCATTTTTTCTCCCACAAATGCGGAACCATCAAATCGTGTTCCACGAAATGCTGCAGCTTTTCCACAAATTGATTCCATCATCATTCCAACAGTCATTCTTGAGGGGAATGCATGAGGATTAATCAAAACATCAGGAGATATTCCCTCTGCGGTATATGGTAAGTCTTCTGCTTTAGCTAAAATTCCAAGTACACCTTTTTGTCCATGTCTTGATGCAAACTTGTCACCAATCTCTGGAACTCTCATATCTCTTGCTCTAATCTTGTACATTTTTCCACCTTCATTTGATTGAGTCATAACAACAGTATCTACTACTCCAGTTTCAGATGGTCTTACACCAACAGATGTATCTCGTCTGTAAGGACCAGTTGATTCAAACTCTCGGTATTCTTCCATAAATCGTGGAGGGCTAGTTTTACCAATCAAAATATCTCCCCCTTTAATTGGAGATTCAGATGCAACTACTCCATCTTCTTCGAGTAATCTGTATGCGCGTTCTCCCTTGTAACCTCTAATATTATCTTCAGCATTAGGAATCTCAAAGTTATCACGCATTCCACCAGGATATTGTTTTGCTTCAGCATCATAAATTCTGTAGAAGAAAGATCTTCCTAGTCCCCTATCAACTGATGCTTGATTAAGTACAATGGCATCTTCAATATTGTAACCATCAAATGGTAATACTGCAACAATACAATTCTGACCAGCTGGTCTTTCTTCTAATCCTAAAAGCTTCATTGCTTTAGTGTTAACAATTGGGATTTGTGGATACAGCATAAAGTGTTGTCTAACATAGGTACTAGTATTCATCATGGGTGTAGAGAAACCTAAACTTTGTTTTGCCATTGCAGATTCGTATGTATTTCGGGGAGACTGATTGTGTTCAGGATATGGAATAATTGAAGCACCTGCACCAAGAATTGCCGGTGGGAATACTTCAAGGTGAGTGTGTTTCTTTGTATCTTTGTCATCTAAAGTAACAAAACAGTTTTCTTCTTCATTTGCATCAATCAATTCTAAAACACCCAGTCTCAAAAGATCTGTCCAAGAAAGTAACTTCTTTGTAATTTTATCCAATAATTCTTGGGTTAGTAATGATTTGTTATCTTTGATAATGATTAATGGTCGTAAGACACGTCCTGCATTACAATTTACATAAAGTCTTTTTGTTGCAACCTCAACGTCAGATCTGTGAAATGAGACTCCTACGTGAGAATGAATTTTTGAGTTTCTTCTAAGGTCTCTGAGTGATGCTGCTAGTTCCTCACCATCTTTATAATATCCAATCAAACGACCATCAACAAATATTCTAGTTCCATCTTTTTGCAAATCTTCTTTGGCATCAAAGAAATGTACTGTTCCAAGATCATAGAGTTTTTCTATAATTTCTTCAGAGGGGACATGAATTGAAATAATTCCAGATAGTGCCAAGTTTTTTACTAAACCACAATTCGAACCTTCTGGTGTTTCACTTGGACAAATTCTTCCAAAGTGAGTTGAATGCAAGTCTCTTGCCTGAAAGTTTGGTTGAGTTCTGCTTAGAGGAGATTGAATTCTTCGAAGATGACTAATTGTTGAAAGGTAGTTGGTTCTATCAAGTAATTGAGTAACTCCAACACGCCCTCTTCCCCAATTTCCAGTAGCAATAGCGTTATTTAGTTTATCAGTAATTATTCCTGGACGAATTGCTGCAGCAACTGCATTAATTCCACGTTTTTGACCTGATCTTTCCAATTGATATTTCATGTCTCTAACAAGATTTCTAAATGCAGTTCTAAACAGATCTGCCAACATTTGTCCTGCAAACTTTATGACTTTATTTCCATAGTGATCTTTATCATCAGGAGTAATCCATCCAAGTTTTAATTCTAATAGTTTACAAGCTGCTTCACCTAGGAATTGGGCTTTTTCTTTTCTATTTTCAGGATGTTTTCCCAAGTGTGGTAACAATCCCCAATCCAGTAAAGTTTCTGCACGTTTTATCTGAAATTCTTCTAACATTCCAGGTGCGATTCTTTTACTGATATAGACAATTGCATCTTTTGATGTTGGAACATCACCTGCTTTTTCAAATGAACCTTCCAATTCATCTTGAATTTCATCTACCAGTGAAACTACTGCAGCAATTTCTCTATCAGATTCTAGTCCAAGTGCTCTCATCAATATAACAACTGGAATATCAACTGGAGAGCCAGGGATTCTTGCAACAATTAATCCATCGTTTTTCATAACAAGTTCTAATTTTGCACGATAACCAACAATTGAAGAATAAACTTTAGCTTTGAAAACAATATTTCCTCCGACAGTTTCTCTATCAACAATAATTTTGTTGTAAGAAAGATCTTCTAATCCTACAATGACTCTTTCAGAACCATTGATGATAAAGTAACCACCCGGATCACGTGGATCTTCTCCGTGTTCAATTAATTTTTGAGTGGAGAAATTATGTAAGACACATGCATTTGATTTTACCATAACTGGAATATCTCCAATATGAACAAATCTTGATTCAAGAATTTTTCCATCTTCTACAACACTTGCTTCCATCATTACAGGTGCAGAATATGAAACATTTCTTAGTCTTGCTTCAGCAGGTGTGATATGAGTGATAGAACCATCAAGTTCCATCATTCTTGGTTGCTGAAGTTTGACTTTGCCTAGTTGAATCTTGTAAGGATATTCAGCATTTTCAATATCTATTTGAGCAACTTCGTTGATAATACTTTGAAGACCTCGTTCTAAAAATTCATCAAAGGAATTTAGATGTTGACGTGCAATACCTTCACGTTTTAAGATATCTTGAATTACGGGCCAGCGTTTTATAGAAGGATGTACCATCTATACTTCCACCACATATCTATAATAGATACTCTCACCGGCAGTTGGGCTTTTTCGGGTAATCTTAATCATGTCACCAGGTTTGGGACCAAGTCCCAAAATTGCAGGATCATTTACAAAAATTAATGGTAATTCAGTTGGTTTACAATTGTATTTTTTTAAAACTTTTTCAGCTTCTTGTTTGGGCATAATTTCATGTTTTGGCACATAGACATGATCAGGTACTAGAACTTGATTTTTCTTAATTGCCATCTACTACATCTCCAAGTGAAACATTAAATGTAATAGTAAAGAATACACACAAACTGTCAAAAATTCAGTTCTGGTTAATATATATCTAATCTGAAATTCGTCAAAGGATCTGTTTTTTCTTTTTTGTCAATAAATTTTTTCACAACCTTAAATAACGTAAATTTAGGCGTAGAATTGATGAAAGCTCATTTATCGGTGTTTGCCTTATCTGTAATTTTGATTACAAGTATTGGTATGACATCAGCATTTGGACAAATACAAGACTCGATTGTTGTTACTACGGACAAAGCATCCTATTCAGAGGGTGAAATAATTCTAGTAACAGGCGAAGTTAGAGATTTGTACTCTGGAACTCCAGTAAGTTTGATAGTTAAGAACGATCTGGCAATTGTATTTCTTGCCCAACTAACAGTAGGTGCTGACAAGAAATTCAGTACTGAATTTTCTGCTGGTGGAACAATGAAAACAGAAGGAACATACACAATTGAAGTTACATATGGAAATGCAAATAGAACAGCCGAAACAACATTTGAATTTGGCGGAGTTGCGGAAGTGGAACCATCAATAGAAGAAGTTATTTCAATAGTAACTGATACAACAGTTTCAATTCAAGGTTCTGTTGATTTGATAGGATATGAGATTACAGGCGGAAAAATCTTAAGCATCATGCCTGATGTGGACTCAAATTCTCTGATCATATCAATTGACGCTACAGATGATGGTTCACTGACTATCACAATTCCTAGATCTGTGTTGGATGCAGTATTTGAAAATGGAGATGAAGACGATTTCTTTGTCTTAGTTGACGGAGAAGAAGTGGACTTTGATGAAACAGTATCATCAACAGACAGAATACTTACCATAGCATTCTCAGCAGGGTCTGAAGAGATCGAAATAATCGGCACATTTGTGATTCCAGAATTTGGTACAATTGCAATGATGATTCTAGCAGTTGCAATTATCTCAATAATCGCAATATCTGCAAAGTCAAGACTTAGCATCATACCAAGATACTAAATTTCAACTTTTTTTCTTTTTAAATATACATAAATACCAAAGATATCTGGATTGAATTAGGATGAATTTTAAGCGTTCTTCAACATCAATGGCAATAGCCATCATGGCGCTGTCATTAATATCAATGGCTTCAATTCAGCAAGATGCTTTTGCAACTTTAGGAATGTCAATTACAGCTACAGCTGATCAAGACTCAGATACCATTACTGTCACAGGTATGACAGCTTTAAGTTCTGGAGCTGTTACATTTCAAGTGGTATCCCCAATTGGAAATCTAGTATCTATTGATCAAGTAATACCAGATGAAAATGGTAATTTTGAAGCAATATTCAAAACTCCAAAGTGGAATGAAGATGGACTTTATTCTATTACAGCAAAACAAGGTCAATCATCAATATACACACTAACAGTTCTTGTTCAAATAACAAGTGGTATGACTGTAGAAACTTCTGTAACTGAATCTACTTTTGAGACAGGACTTCTTGATTCACTAATGATACCAAAGGTTACTAGAGATGCAGGACTTGCACTTGACGCAGCAAGTTTTGTAAATGGTGATAACAGGTTCACGGTTACTGGAACAACTGACAGAATAAGTGAAGCTGTTGTAATACAGATATTTGCACCAAATGGAAATTTGGTTACAACTGCGCAAGTATTAGCAACACTGGATGGAGAATTCACTGCTGAGATTGTAGTAGGTGGACCATTATGGAAACAAAATGGAGATTACACTGTAACTGCATTCCAAAATGATAATCCAAAATATACTGCTTCAGTTGAAGTGGAGATCATAGATGGTACTGTAATTCCAGAATTTGGTACAATTGCAATGATGATTCTAGCAGTTGCAATTATCTCAATAATCGCAATATCTGCAAAGTCAAGACTTAGCATCATACCAAGATACTAAAATCACAACTTTTTTCTCTTTTTAAATATACATAAATAGAGACAGGTGTAAATCGCAACAAGATGAACAACCGTACGTCATTCGCGTTACTAGCTGTTTTGACTTTAGTTGGTACTCTAACCATATCATCAGCATATGCTGTTGCAATTGGCCCAACAGGAGTTATGAATCCTGAAGATGCCAAAGTACTAGCAGATAAGATGTTGCTTGAAGCTCTTCCAGTATCTGTTTGGACTGATAAAACAGATTATGGTCACAATGACATAATTATGGTAAAAGGCCAAGTAGCAAATGTATCTGGATCTCCAATTACAATTCTTGTTGTGAATCCACTAAACTCCATTGTTACAATTGCTCAACTCGAAGTAGCAAAAGATGGTAGTTTTGAGACTACTTTAAACACAGCAGGTGCATTGTGGAAATATGATGGTACTTACATCATTAAAGTAAACTATGGCAGTGTTGAAAAAAGTAACAAAGTCAAAGTTGAACTAATTGGTGGAGTTACATTCGCACCTGACTATTCAACACCAACAACAGACAAACAATGTGGTGCCAATGACATATCTGCAAGTGGTCAATGTATACCATACAGTATTTCAGGTGGAACAGTAATTGATGCAACTCTCAATACTAAAGATAATTCAATTGTCATTAACATCAACGCTGAAGATGATGGAGTATTAACAATAACACCATCAAAAACAGTCCAAGACGGTATCTTCATGGTACTGGTTGACGGAGAAGAATGGGACGATGTTGAAATTGTTGCAAATAAAGTAACAATAATGTTCCCAGCAGGAGCTGAACAAATTGAAATAATCGGCACATTTGTGATTCCAGAATTTGGTACAATTGCAATGATGATTCTAGCAGTTGCAATTATCTCAATAATCGCAATATCTGCAAAGTCAAGACTTAGCATCATACCAAGATACTAAAATCACAACTTTTTTCATTTTTTCATTTTTGATAGTAAAGGAAATATACAAACGCGTATTTGAAAACTTGTGGAAGTCAGAATATTTTATGGTTTGATAGTTTTACTAATAATTTCTACTGGAATAGTTTTTGCACAAGAAGCTATAATTAATGTTCAGACAGATGACAACAGCTATGATGAAGGAGACATAGTTACAATTTCAGGAAATGTAACTACTGTGATAGGAGAAACACCTATCACATTACGACTCTTTTTAGAAGGAAGTAATCCAAAGGACCTAAGTCTAGTAGATATTGCACAAATCACAGTTGCACAAGATGGGAGTTATTCACATACAATAATTGCAGAAGGCCAACTATGGAAAAAGAGTGGAAATTACTTAATTATAGTTACATATGGAGAAGGAAATACTACAGAAACTAGGTTTAGTTTTACCCCAAAATCAGAGTCAATTGAAACCACAACCATTTTTGAGGTAAGTGCAGGAAGTCAGGGAACATTTGATGTAGAGTATACCATCAAAGGTGGCACCGTTAAAAACATTATAGTAGATGCGGATATTTTTGCAATAATAGTACAAATCGAATCAACAGATGAGGGAACTATTTCATTAGATTTGCCAAGAGAATTCATAGGTGCCGAAAAACAAGATGGTAAAGATGATACTTTCATAATTCTCATTGACGGAATTGAAGTTGCATATCAAGAATCAGTAGTACATTCAGATTCTAGAGTAATAACAATTAATTTTGAAGAGGGAGATTCAGATATTGAAATTATCGGAACTTATGTTATTCCTGAATTTGGCACTATTGTAATGATGATCCTAATTGCAGGCATCATGACAATTATCATAGCATCTAGAAACAAATTTCAAATTAAGATTTAGATTTTAGAAACAAAAGAATATTTTTCTTTGTAAGGAGAGACTGAACGAAGTTCTATGACTACTTTTTTGAGAACATTGACTGTTTGTTCAATTTCTTTTTGATCATTAAAAATTCCAATTGTTAATCGTAAGGAACCTGTAATTTGCTCATGTGAAAATCCCATTGCTTGTAAAACATGTGAGGCTTTTTGTGTGTTTACAGAACATGCAGAACCTGTGGATGCTGCAATTCCATATTCGTCAAGTTTAATGATAAGATCCTCACCGTTAACACCAAAAAATGTAAAATGAGCATTATTTGGTAATCTAGATCTAGGATGACCATTAAGAATTACTTCAGGAATTTCATTTAGTATTTTTTCAACTAGAGTATCT
This sequence comes from Nitrososphaerota archaeon, assembly GCA_022564385.1. GTDB lineage: Archaea > Thermoproteota > Nitrososphaeria > Nitrososphaerales > Nitrosopumilaceae > Nitrosopumilus. Next base: position 15,562 of record JADFLN010000013.1, read on the forward strand.
CGTAGTTTTTTCATTTGTAAGATATTTTCATTTAGATTATTTTTTGCAATTTCACATGCTTTTCCAAATCCAACAATACTTGCAACATTTTCTGTTCCAGAACGCAATCCACGTTCTTGCCCTCCACCCAAAATTACAGGATCAACATCAATACCATTTTTGATGTATAATGCACCTATTCCTTTAGGCCCATAGAGTTTGTGAGAGGAAATTGACAGTAAATCTATATTTAATTTTTTGACATCAATTGGAGTTTTACCAACTGCCTGTATAGCATCAGTGTGAAAAGGAACTTCATACTCTTTACATATTTTGGCAATTTCAGAGATTGGTTGGATAGTACCAACTTCATTATTTCCAAACATTATTGAAACAAGAATAGTTTTTTTAGAAATATAGTTTTTCAGATCTGAGCACTCTACCATACCAAACTGAGTAACTGGAAGATAATCAACATCAAATCCATTTTGGGCCAATTTTTTACAGGGTTCTAAAATTGCATCATGTTCAATTGAAGACGTGATGATTTGTCCGGAGGTATTTTTCATAGTAATTCCTCTTAATGCAGTATTGTTTGATTCAGTGCCACCAGATGTAAGTATAATTTCAGAAGGTTCTGCATTAATGATAGATGCAATCTGTTTTCTAGCTTTTTCTACTGCTTTGTGAGCTAATCTACCATAACGATGCATAGATGATGGATTTCCATATTGTTCTTTTAGGTATGGTAACATTGAATTCAAAACATCTTCATGAATTTGAGTTGATGCCGCATTATCCAGATAAATCAATCTACAATCACATTAATTTTTCCAGGTTTATATCCATCCTGATCAATTTCAACGGTAGAAAATCCAATCATCTTTAACTTTTCAGTAATTTTATTCAAAACTACATCATTAAATACGGATAACATAACTTTGTCAACTTCAATTTTTGCACTGCCATTAAGATCTCTAACTCGAACTTGTTTTACATTCGTAAGTTGTTTAACGATTGTTTCTCCAAACTCTATTCTAGTTAGTTTCTCAGCTGTGACTCTTTGTCCCCATGGGATTCTGGAAGCCAAACAAGAATTTGATGGTTTATCGTAAATAGATAATCCTACAGATTTTGCAGATTCTCTAATTTCTGATTTTACAAATTTTGTCTCGACAAGTGGACTCTTGATACCATTTTGTTTTAATGCTTCAATTCCAGGCCTATATTCACCTAAATCATCCAGATTAGTTCCATCAACTATTACTCGAACATTATGTTCCTTGGCCAATGCAATCAAATGATCTCCTAATTCCATCCTACAATGAAAACAGCGGTTTGAGTCATTTTTAACAAATTTTTCATTTTCAAGTTCATTATAATCCAAAAAGAGTTGTCTTATTCCTATCTCTTTACATATTTGTTTGGCAGAATCAAGTTCTTCCTTGGACAGGGTTTTGTAATCAGCAGTAACTGCAATTGCTAAATTCCCTAATTTTTGAAAAGCAGCATATGCAACAAGTGCACTATCAACACCACCGGAAAGTGCAATCATTACTTTGTTTTTGGATTCAAACCAATTTACTAATTCATCCAGCTTTGTCATCATATATCATCTAGTTTTTCAATCTCTTTTCTTAATAATAATTCGGTTGCTTTAATTGATTTATCAATTATGTTAGAGACATTCTTCAAGTCATCAAATTCTATTTTAAAATCAGTTTTACCTTTAAAGGAGGATTTTTTGTAATTTACTTGAAAAGATTTTCCACTCAAAGTTATAGAAACAGTATGAATTGTTCTAGGAACAATGAATCGATTAGACTCAGAAATTCGAATTCCCAAGGTACCAGTTTCAAGTACCAAGATATCGACTATTTCTTCAACATTTTCATCACTACAAATTACAGATACAAGATTTGTAGGTCTTCCTTTTTTGGTAATTCCCTGATAAATCGAAACATCTTTTGCGCCGTTTTCCATAATTTTTTCAATTAGATTTCCTAAAATTTCTCCTGAGACATCATCCACATTTGTTTCAAGGATCTTTACTGAATCAATTTCAAAATTATTTTCAGAGCCTCTAACAATTTTTAAAACATTTGAAAAAGTTTCAAAATCTTTTTTTCCTGCACCATAACCAATTGAGACAATTTTCATTGAAGGATAATACTCCACAGAATTAATTGTCATATTTACTAAAATACAGGCACCAGTAGGAGTGGTAAGTTCTTCATTTGCAGAATTTCCTTTAATAATTAAATTTGAGTTTTTGAAAATCTCAAGAATTGCGCTAGCAGGATTTGACATGGTTCCATGTGAAAAAGTTATACTGCCTCCACCAACTGAGATAGGCAAACAGAGAATTTTTTCATCAAATAGTTCTAAATCTTCCAAAGCAATGGTAATGCCAACAATATCTACAAGAGTATCAATACTAGATACTTCATGTAAATGAACAGAGTCATCAGAAATTCCATGGATTTTGGATTCAGAAGAAATAAGAGTGTCAATACAAGATTCTGAAAATATTTTTGCTTTTTTTGAAAGTCCGATAGATTTGATAGAATCAGTAATTGCTTTCCTGATTTCTGAGCCTTTTCTTTCATGAATATTTTCTTCAACTTCTAAAATTAATTGTACAGCTTGAATTCCATGTTTTTGAATTTTTTGAAAATCAATTTTTTTAATGGATGAATTTGAAAAAAATTTTTCTGATTGTTTGATTCCATCAATTATTTTATTTTTATCAGCACCTAAATCCACCAAAGAACAAAGAAGCATATCACCAGAGATACCTGCAATCTGTGGATCAATTACAACGACCATTGATTAAAAATTATCAAAAATACTTATAAATTCGTCTAATATGTAATGAATTTCATTAGATTTAATTATTGAAAATCAACTGTGTGTTTTATGATTACTATAATTGGTTCAGGCAAAGTAGGCGGAAGTGCTGCATTATTCTCAGCATTGAAGAAATTAGATGATCAAATTTTATTACTAGATGTTGTTGAAGGACTCCCACAAGGAGAAGCAATGGATATCAACCATATGTTATCAGAACAAGGAATTGATGTTGAGGTAAAAGGTTCCAATGATTATGCAGACATGAAAGGTTCAAACATTGTTGTAGTGGTTGCAGGTTCTGGAAGAAAACCAGGAATGACAAGAATGGATCTTTTAAAGATTAATGCATCAGTTGTTAAGAGTGTTGTTGAAAATATCAAAAAATATGCGGACAACTCTATGATTATTCCAGTTACAAATCCACTTGATCCAATGGCTTACATTACTTACAAGTTATCAGGATTTGACAGAAGTAGAATCTTTGGGATGGGAGGAATGCTTGACTTGTCAAGATTCAAACAATTTATTCATGAAGCAACTGGACATTCTCGCAATTCCATTAGAGCATTAGTAATTGGCGAACATGGAGAAAACATGTTGCCATTACCAAGATTTTCATCGATTTCAGGTATTCCATTAACATCTTTTCTTCCAAAAGAAAAATTGGATGAATTGGTTCAAAATACAAAACAAGTTGCATCTAAAGTAATCAAATTAAAAGGTGCCACAGTACATGCTCCAGGAAACGCAATTTCATCAATTGTTGAATCAGTTGTAAGAGATAGAAAACAAATCATTCCAGTTTCAACATATCTGGACGGAGAATACAGTCATTCAGATGTTACAATTGGAGTTCCAGCAGTAATTGGAAAGAAAGGTGTAGAAAAAATTATTGAATTAGACCTTAATGATGAAGAAAAAAAAGTCTTTGAAAAAGGAGTAGAGAGTGTGAAAGATGCTATCTCAGGTATTGAGATCTAAGCCTTTTTTTATACAAACAAAGAAAAACCATCAGTGGAAATTTATGATATTTTGGAATCATTGAAAACAGGTAAAATTTCAGTTAATAATGCAAAAAAACTTCTGTCATTATATTCTATTGAAGAAGTAGAGGGATTTGTCAAAATTGACATCAATAGAAGAAATAGAAGAGGAATTGCAGAAATAGTTTTGGCAGAAACAAAAGAACTAGATGAAATTAAAAAAATTATTAAAAAAACTTTAGAAAAATCAAATTCAATAGTTGTATCAAGAATTAAGAAAACAGACTATCCAAAAATTCAGGTATTTGCAAAGAAACTAAAAGCCAAAATAAAGACTGGAAAAAAATCATCAACATTATTGTTATTTAAAAAACCTATAAAATTTCATGGGGGAAAAGTAGGAATACTCACTGCAGGCACATCAGATATTGGAGTTGCTGAAGAATCCAGATTAATGTGTGAAGCAATGAACTGCAAATGCATTATAAGTTATGACGTAGGAATTGCAGGTATTCAGAGAGTATTCCCAATTTTAAAAGAAATGATTAAAGAAGATGTTGATTGTATTATAGTAGCTGCAGGAATGGAAGGTGCGTTAGCTACACTTGTTTCTACTTTGGTTGATATTCCAATCATAGGAATTCCAACATCTATAGGATACGGATATGGGGGAAAGGGGATTACAGCACTTGCATCTATGCTTCAAAGTTGTTCATTAGGATTATCAGTGGTAAATATTGATAATGGAATTGCAGCTGGTGGAATCGCGGCAAATATTGCAAACAGAGCTATCAGAAAAAATAAAAAATGATTTTAATTAAATTGACAAATGAATTACCCAGATCATCCTCGTAAATGATATATAACATACTTTAACGAAGTTTGATAGTTGGCCGGCAAACGTATTGTACTTACTGCTGATCGTAGTTTAATGACAAATTATAGAGGAAACTTTCTGTATGGCTTTATTGCATGTGGGCCATATGAAGTTCTTCCTGAATGGGTTTTTGACAAAGTTTTCTGTCCTTCAGTTGAAACAGACCCGATTACAGGAGAAGTTAAAGTTGCTCAAGTAGGATTAAGAAGAGTAGAAAGCTCATTAATTGAAGGCGGATACAAAAGAGAAGATGTATTTATGGCACATCCTGAAATGTTACACAAATCCATTGGGCCAGATACCAAAGTTGTAGGAATAAATGTAATGGATCCATTAGGTATGGCTCCAGTTACAACAACAATGTCACCAGAAAAATTATCATATATTGCAATGAAATTCAAAAAAATGTGTGCCAGTATTATTCAACTCAAAAAGAAATATGATTTCAAAGTTGTAGTAGGAGGTAATGGGGCATGGGAGTTAGCTAAATCCGACAGAATGAAAATTCATGGAATTGACACAGTAGTTGTAGGTGAAGCCGATGAATTAGCAATAGACTTGTTTCAAGATCTAGAAAAAGGAGATGCACCAGAACTGATGCATTGTTTTGTTAGAAACCTTGAAAATATTCCAGTTATTCAAGGTCCTACAATCAATTCTTTGATTGAGGCAATGAGAGGGTGTGGAAGAGGATGTGACTTTTGTGATGTAAATAAAAGATCTAAGAAAGATCTTCCATTAGAAAGATTACAGCATGAAGCAAAAATTAACTTAGATTATGGATTTGATTCAATTTGGTTGCATTCAGATGAAATGTTGCTTTATGGATGTGACAATAAAGACTTTGTTCCAAATAGAGACGTCATCACTAACTTGTGGAAAGGGCTCAAAGGATTAGGAGCAAACTTTATTGGAACTACACATATGACATTCTCAGGAGTTGCAGCAGATCCTATATTGATGCAACAAATTTCACATATCAATAAACAAGACGAAACAGGAAGATGGCTTGCAACAAATTTGGGAATTGAAACAGTAGCACCAGCATTAGTAAAGAAGCATCTTGGTGTTAAAACAAAACCATTTTCTCCTGAAGAGTGGGGAAGTGTTGTAATGGAAGGTGCAAAAATTCTAAATAAAAATCACTGGTTCCCAGCTGCCACAATCATCATTGGTTGGCCTGATGAAACTCCAGATGACAATCAGTATACTATTGATATGCTCAAAGACTTTAGAGCGATGAACTTTAGAGGGCTAGTAGCACCATTACTTTATCAGGACTTTAGTGAAAAGAATTCAATGCACTTTGGAAACTTGAATGAAGCACAATTCACCCTATTTTGGAGATGTTGGGAACATAATCTACGTGTCATTAATGATATCATTCCAATTATTCTCAGAAACAAGTCCTATGGCCCACCAATGAAAGTCTTTATGTACGTAATTCTCAAAGCGGGAACTTGGGCAATTTTGAGATATCTTAGAGGATTGTGTAAAGATCTCTTTAACGGAAGAACACCAGAAGAGATTATGGACAAATATGCAAGAAGTAGATCAGTCACTGCTCCTAAGATTCAAATGAAGAAATTATAAATTTTCAAGAGCTGCATCTGCAATAGTATTTCGTTTTGGCGTTAGGGCGACAAAATAAACTTTATCTGCTCTTTCAATAGCTTCAACTTTTTTGTAAGACTTTGATGAAATATCAAATTCATAGATTCCTGGTTCAAGTGAACCCTTTGCATAAATCATTAGATATGTATCTCCAGTTGATGGACTAAGTGGAATAAAGGACATTACATATCCTTTGTAAGAATTAGTGGGCATTGTATTCTTCATTGGAGGAGCTGCTGATGTCATATACATAAAAAGATCTTCAATTGTATCAAATTCTTCATATTCAATATGCATTAAACTATATTATCAATTTGAATATAAGAACTTTCTAAAGAAATTTCTAATAATAATTATTAGTTTCTAGACTTGAAATGGTTATGAACTTTAAATCCAATTAATGCAGGTACTGCAATATACATTCCCAAGTTTAATGCAATAACAGAAATTCCAAGTCCTAGAACTTCAACTTCTGAACCGTCTTCAGCCAATGTCATAATTGATAATGTTGAAATCATTGGAGTGATAAAAACTCTAACAGCTTCTTGGAACATTGGATTTTCCCTTTCCATATCAGCGATGGTTGGTGAGAATGAATAATACAATTGGTTAAATCCAGTCATGAATGCTGTACCAGATGCAGTACTCATTAAAGTATTATCTCGGATTTCTCTAAGGAATTGAACTTGTGGTGCTAATTCAGTTCCATATGCTGCTGTTGCAATTAAACAACCTCCACCTTGGGATTCTGGTTCACTAGTTGTAATTACTTGGCAAATACCGTTTACTAATTCAGTTCCAGCTCCACATGTTGGTTCTGGTTCTGTTGGTTCTGGTTCTGTTGGTTCTGGTTCTGTTGGTTTTGGTTCTGTTGGTTCTGGTGTTGGTGTAGAAATAACTTGTTCACCACCAACATAATTTATTGTAATTTCAGATGTATCTGCACCATATGTTGCTTGAATGGTATAATCACCGTTTAATTTCCATAAAACACCACCAGCAGTGAACGAGAATTCGTATGAACCATCAGAATTTGGAATTAATTGATTTAGGTGTACAAAGTTACTTGTAGGAGACATGTCAATGATATTAATTACATCAGCAGTTAATGATGAAGAAT
>JADFLN010000082.1 GCA_022564385.1 Nitrososphaerota archaeon
CGTAATTGAGTGATTCCATGATCTCCTAATTTTTCCCATGTTTCAATCCATTGATACCTAAAATCAATATCAGAAAATGCATTAACTGGAATTAACAAAACAAATGCTATTGAAATAATTATTACAGGTTTCATTTTACCTTAATTCGGATTTCGTCTTATCTCGACCTTCTACAAGATTATGATGATCATCACAATAGATTGCAATGTTCTTGTAACTATTATTTTCAGAATTTCCATCTCTATGATGTAAATTTAATTTTGTATCAAGTGCAGCTCTTCCACATTTTTCACATCTGGCTTTATTAACAGTAAATTGACCAAGATATTTCAAAAGTTCAGTTTGGCTGAAGTCTTTCCCATCTGCCATGTATTATCTAGATAAGACTATGAATTAAGAATTTTAGGAATGAATTTTAGGAATTCTATCGAGTGTTCCATTAAAAGAAATCACATTCAAGGACATTTTATGCTAAATTTGACAAAAAGACTCCAAGTCACAACAAAGGGTAAACGAGTTTATCGACAATCAGTAAAAATAGTCCATTTCCATCTAGACTTTCAAAGAAATCTGTAAAAAATCAAACAGGAATTTTAACATATAGCGGTCATCTTTAAAAATAAGAATTATGATCGTGTGTTAATGCAACAATTTGTAAAGACCACCATAATGAGAAAGGAAATTCTTGATTTAATGGTACTAAATAGATTACAAGATGACTGTTTTACTGAAATGCTAGATTACACCATTGACTTATTTGAAAGTCAGGGTCTAGGAACTAATTACTACGGATATCATAACATCAATCATGAATTAGAAGTTACATATGTTTCACTTTTAGCTGTAAAACAAAACAAAGTACAATTAACAAATGAAGACATAAAATATCTATACATTGCTGCGCTATTTCACGACTTTGATCCTGAAAAAAGTGTAGACAAGCCACATGAAGAAAGTGTTATAAAATTTATCACGATTGACAAAAAACTTCGTCAGTTAATCAACGATGCAAGTATTGATTTAGAGATTATCAAAGTATTGATTTTAAGAACAACGTATCCGTGGAGTGGAGAACTTAGAAAAAATGCAGAAGAACAAATTATACAGTGTTTTCAGAATTCAGATTTGACAAGAAACAACAAACAATATCAACAGCACATAATGGAAATAGGTCAATATCTATCAGTTGTAGATAGAATTAGTGGTTATGCATTAGGTGATTTTACAAAAGCTTTGAAAATGGCAAAAATGAATGCACATGCGCTCGCATGGAAACCATCATTAATTGTTAGAAGTTCGGTTGCATATTTTGAAGAATTATTAAACAAAGAGCCAGATATGACAAAAGCTATTCTCAAGATTCTTCCAAAAGAGATGCGGAAGAACTTTTTTGATACTGTATTGTCATTTATGAGAATTAGGCAGCAGGAAATAACTATTCAAGCAGATTATGCTTATGAAAATCTCAAGTTAGTTCCAACTATAGATTATTTAGAAACAAGAAAAGATCCAAATTTCATCAAAACATTATATGAAATATTTTTGGAGTTACCAACACCACTACAATTTGAAAAAGAAAACTTTGAAGAATCTGTAAAAGATTCACAGACAATCATTAACACACTTAGATTAAATGACAAAAATGGAGAAATCATAGGATTTGTCAAAGGTGGTCCACTTGAGAAATACAAGCTACGTGAAGAAATTAGAGACGAGAATTATGGTTTAGGAAACACAATATTTCTAGAACCATTAGCATTAAAGATTGGGTATTGGGGATTAAAGGGTGGAAGCGAGATGCGTCATATGTTTATCTTACAATCTAATGCTATGAAATACAAATATTTAACAAGTTTTGCATTACGTGACGTAATAGAAACAAGAATAAAAAAGGAACAAGCAGAATTTGTGACACAATTTGATCCTGAAAGATGGGATTACTATAGAATCAAAATTTAGATTCACCACATGAAAAAATTAATTCTAAAAACACTGCAGTCAGCAATTGAAGGAGAGGTATGGTATCAAAAGGAATTTAGAGAATTTTATTCTGTGGATGCAAGTTCATATCAAATTATTCCAAAGGTAATAGTAGTTGCAAAAAATGAAAAAGATGTTATCAATACAATAAAAATTGCAAAAAAATTCAAAACATCAGTTACCGTACGTGGTGCAGGAACTAGTCTTGTTGGAAGTGCATTAAACAGTGGAATTATACTAGAAATGAAAAATTTTGATTCAATCAGACTCGCCAAAGGTCATGTAACTATAGGACCAGGTACAATCAAGGGTAAACTAGACAAAAAACTTGAAGAAAACGAAAAGTTTTTTCCGCCAAATCCATCAATTGGTTCTTTTTGTTCAATTGGAGGAATGTTAGGAAATAATTCTAGTGGAAGTAGAAGTCTAAAGTACGGGAGTGTAATAGACAATGTGATAGAGATTACATTTATTGACGGAAATGGAAATAAGATTACTCTACCAAAAAATAAAAAAATTTCAAAAAAAATTCTAGAATTTGCAAAAAAGATTGATGGAGTAAACTTTCCAAATGTTACAAAAAATTCGTCTGGATACAGAATTGATAAAGTAAAATTAATTACGGATTCTCACAAAGTACTAATTGGTTCTGAAGGAACACTTGGGATAATTTTGTCAGCAAAATTAATGATTAAAGATAATCCAAAAAAAAGAATTCTATTTGTAATAGAATATAAATCAATTAAAGACACAATAAAAAACTGCATTAAAATTAATAAAACAAAACCTTCTGCAATTGAATTTGTAGATAAAACAACACTTAATCAAATTAAATTTAAGTTTAATAAAAAAACTAAGTGTTTACTCTTTGTAGAATATGATGAAATGATTAGTTTGAATGAAAAAAAGATAAAATCAATCATAACAGGAAAAATTATTAAGAAATTAAATAGAAATTCAGATATTGTAAAATGGTGGAAGTATAGAGATTCATCATTACATTATAGTTTAAAATCAATAAAAAAAGGAAAAAAAATTCCACATGTCATTGAAGATGCTGCAGTTCCTTTGAAGAATCTTCAAAAATTATTTTCAACTCTAAACAAAATAAACAAAAAATATAAGACAAATTCAATTGTATATGGACATTTAGGAAATGGGAATATTCATGTTCATTTAATTGTAGATAGAAAAAAAATCGCTGTCATCAAAAATATTGCAACAGAGTATTTTGAGGAAGTGATTAAACTTGAAGGAACCATAACTGCTGAGCATGGTGATGGTCTTGCACGTTCAGAATTTGTCAAAAGGCAATATGGGACTAAAAATTATCGAATATTCAAAGAAATTAAAAAATTTTTTGATCCAAAAAATATACTCAATCCAGGCAAAATAATCACAAAGAAAAGTACGATTATAGAAAACTTAGAAAATTTTTAACCAATTTAGAGTTAAAGTCAAAAATATCAATGCAGAAATGCTTTATTAACAAAAAAATCGTCCTGAATAACGTGTTAAACAATGGAATCACCATACTAGTAATTTTACTGATCTTTTCTATTAGTTTAACTTCAGCATTTGCATTAACAGAATTAGAAAGAGCAACAATTAGTGATCCAAGATTAGAAAATGCGATTGGTAAACATATAGTTGACAATATTAATGTAAATCAGCAGATTCAGATTTCAGCAGACATTACAAATAATCAAGAAAAATCTCAAAATTTTGTATATGTTGTTCAAATAAAAAACAAAACAAATTTTGTTGTTTCATTGGGATGGATTAGTGGACAGTTAACACCATTTCAAACACTCAGTCCATCATTATCATGGTCACCAAATGCATCGGGTGAATTTACTGCAGAAATTTTTGTTTGGGGAGGTTTGATTAATCACAATGCGTTATCAGAATACACCACATTACAAATAAGCGTCAGTTAAAATTTTAACAAAACAATTTTGTTTACAAAATACGAATAATATAAGAAATTGTAGTAATTTATTCCTAAATTGATCAAAAAATGTCTAAAAGTGAAAAAAATTATCATGTTATACAATAATTCAGATCGCAGATTTACTTCTTTGTGAAAAAAGTTCAACAAGTTCGCCCTAATAGAACCTAAACTTAGTTCATTTATGACAATAGGATATTGTGTAAAGTGCCGAGATAAACGTGAAATTCAAGGCGCCGGACCATACACCATGAAAAATGGTAAACCTGCAATTAAGGGCACTTGCCCAACTTGTAGTACTGCCATTTTCAGAATCGGTAAAGGCTAAAATTCTCAGTTGAGAAGTGTAGTAATACCATTCAATAGTTACGACCATTCCATAGTGAATGCATTAGGGATGGTTCTTTTTCTATTTCTTTGACTAATTTTATTTTTGATTTAATAGTAAGATATCTTTTGCATATGATATGGGAAATATGGCAGAGGGACAAGCATATACTTGCTCAGAATGTGGTCTCGAACTTAAAGTTACAAAACCTTGTGATGAAGAAGATTGTGACCTTATTTGTTGTTCCAAACAAATGAATCAATCATAACTAAAAAGGTATACAATTTATCGTCTACTAACGATACTGTATATTACAAAACCAAATTTATTTTATTCAAAATTCTAGTTTAATTTATTTACTACAATCAAAAATAAAAAAAAGAGATTATTTTAGGCGTTTGTAGAGCTCTCTGAATTCAATTGATATAGTACATGACAGATTAAGCATATGAGTAAGTTGATTCATTGTTGTCTTGTCATGTGCCAACTGTCTTAATAGTGTCAAAGCTTTTTGTGGGGATTTTACTGTAAGATTACTTTTGCCAGTCCATGTCTTAAAGGCCTCCTCAACATCCATACAAAAATTCAAAACAAACTCTTTCCAGTGTGGCATTGATTGTAATGCTTTTTCAGTAAGAAGTACCAGCGACAATTCACGAAACTCAATTACTCTATCTACATACAACATGTCAAGAGCTTTTTGGATTTTTTCTGATTCATACTCATCGGTATTTAGCATATACATTCCAGCAATACTCATAAAATAATATACACATAACCAAAGATAAATCAAGTAGGTGATTCTCTGAAAATTTGTTAGGGATTTTTAATTAAAATTAACAAATGTAAAGAATTTAAAAAATAAAAAAAGAGATTAGACCTTTATTGGAATGGGTCAATAAATGGACAGTTAACAATATGATCACTATCCATTGGACGTGCAATACCAATATCGATCAAACCAGCAGCCTTGTATGCGTTCATATCATCTAATGTTTCTAGTAATTGTGCTTCTTCAGGATTATCCCAACCTATCATGAAAACTCTCCACATGGGAGAATAATTTGCATCGCCAGGAGCTGATGCGGCTATTCCTGGTTGGAATCCTAATGGGCCAGTACCTTTCAAACCATTTTTGAACTGAAACAAGTCTACTGCTGCTGAATTTGCAATCAAACTTGCAGATGTAGGTGCACTAGTAACTCCCATCATTTTTGCAGGACCGCTTGGAGTAGCATCTGTTACAATGTAATAGATTGTTCTACCATCTGGTCCCCATCCACGATGAGCAATGAAAGTTACAGTCATCTCTTCTGTATCTATATCAAGAATTTGACCACCACCATATGGTGTTTCGTCAGTCAAAGTTTTATCTTCTTTAACTATCATTTGACCTTCAGGCCAAATTATTTGTGGCATGTTCAAAACTACAGCAACTTTAGTTAATGTAATTTCTTCGTTCTCAGCTGCCTCCAAAATCATTGAATCTGAATCAAGTACTCTGGAGGTTGCACCTTCATTCCATGTAACATGTACATGAGAAGTTAATGCGCTGTACACATCTGGTTGTGTAGGAGTACTTGTAAAGACTTCACCTTGGAAACCATGTACACCATCGCCTTCAATGCCGTTGATGAACATGTATGTTTTTGAAAGTGCTGCATCCGGAGCATTCTTCAATAATGGTGCAAGTTCTACTTTCCATCCTTGACTTTCTGTGATTATTTCTGCATGTTTGGTATCACTAGAGTCGGTGATGATAAAATAAACATCGCCACCATCATAGTATCCTTGATGCAGTGGAATTACTGCTGGAACGTTTGCTCTTGATAATCTAAGTACAGAACCCAGATCTGCCTCAGTTACTTTTTCCATCATGGTTTTTTCTTCAGTAACTGATGCTACAGTGGTTGACATTTTTTGCTGCTCCATCCATGCGACTTTACCGCCTGGAATTTCAGAACATAACTGTAATCCACAGATATTTGTACTAGAACCATA
>JADFLN010000083.1 GCA_022564385.1 Nitrososphaerota archaeon
TTTGAGAAATTTATAAATAATTTTTAGAAGTTTATAAATAATTTGAGAAATTTATAAATAATTTTCCAAAAAGTTTTGTTAATCTTTGTTGACTTTTCAAAATAAGATGTGGGGTGTTACATCAATACTGTAAATCCCTTTAACGGAACTATCTTTGTCTCAATAAAGGTCTGTAAGGATCCAAATCGGATGGGAGTTGGCCTTGTGGCGTCTCTTTTTTGGTTCCGATATTTTAGCCTCAAACTTGTTCAAAAATCTTTGTTAACATTTTACGTCAAATGTTAACAAGTTTATCACAAAAAATAACAAAGACGTTTGGCAGGGCGGTTACAATAACTAACGGTTAGTTTACCGTCTTCATTATTCCCAAATTTAACGAAAAGAGTGTTATCTACACTAGTTTACTTTTTACTTCCAAGTTAGCCCTCCTTTCACGAATGAATAGTTGCCCTAATCCACGTTATAACGTAAAGTTGTTTTGTTGGAATTTTGTTAAATTGAATGATCATGCTATGATTGATTCGGCAGAAACTTTTTGATAAATTTTTTGTCTTAATTCAACAGATTCAAAAAATTTCTCCATCAAAGAAGGTATTCTTTCAGCCATCCCCAAAACAAGAAATCCACCATCTTTTAATGTTTTATGGAATTTTTTGAAAAGGAGATCTTTAGCGTCGTTACTGTAGTAGATAAGCAAGTTCCTGCAAACTATAACATCAACTTGATTTATGTTGAAGGAGTCAACATCACCAACCTGAAAATGAATGAATTTTTTTAAACCATCATTAAATTTGTATAAATCATCATCAATTTTTTCTAGAAATTTTGACATTAGTGAATTTGGAATATTCTTTAATACCTCACTTTCATACTTCCCAGTTTTAGCAATTTCTATTGATGTTGGATTCATGTCGGTTGCAATAATCACAAACTGTTTTTCCTTTGTTTTTAGGGCATTAGATAATCCCATTGCTAAACTATAAGGTTCATTCCCAGTTGCACAACCAGCACTCCATATACGGATTTTCTCATAATTATTTGATAGTTTGATAATCTTAGGAATGATTTTCTGTTGAAAAACATCCCATACTTCTCGATTTCTAAAGAACTCTGTTACGTTTATTGACAAACTGGCATTCAACTCTAAAGATTCAAGGGGGTCTTCATCTAGAAATGAAACGTACTTTGAAGATGATTTTAATCCCATTATACGCATTCGCCTTTCAATTCTACGGCTTAAAAAATTAGTTTCAAAATGGTCAATGTTTACATCAATATTTTTCTTTACTATTTTTTTAATCTCTTTAAGTTGAGATTCTAAAATGACAGCACTCACCACATATCAGATATTCCATTAAAGCACATTAGTACTAATTCTTGTTTGCAATAATAAACTGACAACTTATTTTTAGATATTTTTGTGTCTGATCATAATAAACAAACATTTCAAGTTACTTCTCCTCGGATTTTATAATTTTTACTACAAATTATGATTTGTCGGAATTTTTAATTTTTGACTAGAAATATACTTCGATTAATCTAAAATTTTTGGCAAGGTTATTGTAAATATAGTGGGAATATTTTTTGCTGAAATTGTGCCACCATGTGCTTCAATTATTTTTTTACAGGTTACGAGTCCTAAACCGGTGCCAGTTTGTTTGGTGGTATAGAGGGGCTCAAACATTTTTGAGAATACATTATCAGGTATTCTAGCACCTGAATCTTCAAATTCCAGAATGACATTCTTGTCTTCATCAAATAATCGTATATTGATTTCTCCTTTGTTATCCATAGACTGTATTGAATTAATTATCAAGTTATTAAAAACAGGTTCTAGTCTTGAGGCATCGCATGAAATAGTGCATTGATTTGATGGTAGATTGACAATGATTCCATCTGGAATCTCCATTGAATTTACAGCATTCTTAATAATACTCGATATCTCCACAACCTTAAATTGTAAGGGATTTGATTTTACAAAACTAAGTATGTCATTTATTTGATGAGAGATTCTAAGAATTGCATTATCCAAACGTTGAAACGTCTTTTTATCCATATCATCAAAATTTTTCTCATGTCTGTACTTGTAATTTTCTATGGATATTTTCATTACACTTAATGGGTTTTTCAGATCATGTGAAATGCGAGAGGCTAGCTCTCCAATGGCAGTTAACTTTTCCATCTTTACGATTTTTTCATGAATTTTCTTTTGTTTAGTTATGTCAGTTCGTATTGCAAGATATTTGATAATATTCCCAGATGTATCAAAAAAAGGAACAATAGTAGTTTTAACCCAATAGAAAGTTCCATCTTTTGCTTTATTTTTTATTTCCCCATCCCAAACTTTTCCAGAGGATATAGTTTTCCACATATCTTCAAAAAATCGGTCATCATGATAACCTGATTTTAAAATGCGATGATTCATACCCACTAACTCTTCTCGAGAATATTTTGAAATTTCACAAAATTTGTCATTAACATAAGTGATATTTCCATTTTTGTTAGTTATTGCCACAATAGAGGTGAGATCTAATGCCTCTTTGAAGTTTTCAAGATCTTTTGTTGGCTCTGTTGCTGTTTGAATCATGTTGTTGAATGAATTGGATAATGTACAGATTCATCTGGTTTCATTATACGTCATATTCCTCATAATGGGTAAATTTTTGAAATTACTAACATATTGTTTGTATTTATTAAACAATCTCCATCTATTCTCAATGCACTCATTTTATTTCTTAGATATAATCACTTAACTCAAATCTCTCTGCAAAAAATTATGGATTAAAAGAAATCGAATTATTGTTCTTACTGTCATTGATATTTTCTAATCATTCAATACTTTAGATGAAGTGTGTTAATTATTCGTCAGTATTTTTTCATTGAATTTAGGAATAATTGAGGTTTTTTGAATAATACATATTTTTTAGCATTTTGAAGAGTTTAGAATCTAAACTACATTTGAGATAATTTACCAAACATATTACAGATAATCTCTAAAAATAGAATCCCCCCGTTCTACTCGTAAAAAGTTACCCTAATCCACGTTATAATCAAGAATGAAAATTAGATGAACACATTATATAATACAAATCATATTATCACAATATGAGTAAACGTGTTACAATCATGATTGATGAAGATCTTGACAAGAAACTCAGACTTCGTCAAGCAAAAATGATTCAACAAAATCAATCATCACATAGTTATTCTAGAGTATTGAATGAAACCCTTCGTAAAGCCTTGAAATAATCATGCCGACTTGGAACTGTAAGAATTGTGAGATGCCAATGACTTTGGCAGAACATAATACAAATGTAATATGTCCAAATTGTGGTAAGAGAATGGTTCAGGCATCTGACTGAATACTATTATTGAAAGCCAGATTGATTGTTTATTTAATGAAAATCATCATTTAACTCAAATCTCTCAGAGAAAAATTATGGATTCAAAGAAGTTGAATTATCGTTCTTACTGTCATTGATATTTTCTAATCATTCAATACTTTAGATGAAGTGTGTTAATTTTTCGTCAGTATTTTAAAGGATTTAAGAGGATAATCCGGTATAGATTATGTTGGAGTGTTAAACCAATTTTGTGAATCTCTATCAAGGGTTATTCCAAATCGGATGGGAGTTGACCTTGTAGCGTCTCTTTTTTAGTTCCGTTTTATTTCAGTCTCATTCTATGCTTTTATTACTTACTATGATAACAACCACAATTCTTTATACGCAAAAGATACTCCGTTTTGTGATGCAAAGTAGACGTTTTCTAAGTATTGTTTTATCACTGATCATGCTTACTGGTGTGACTGCTAGTGGTATAGTATTTGCTCAAACAGATGAAGTCGATATAGATGATTCAGTGGAAATTGAGGGTTTTGATAATGATACAATAGAAGAAGAACATGATGACCGAGATGATGATGTCAATGAAACAAAAGATGAACCTGAAATTGAAATTGAAGTAGAAATTGAAGATGGAATTGCAAAAATTAAGATTGAGATTGAAGACGAAGAATTAAGATTTGAAATTGAATGGATTGATGAACAATCTACTATTGAAGAAATTGTTTTAAGAACTGATTTATCATTAGAGCAGATTTCTAATCTAATATCATTTGAATTTGAAGACGATGATGAATTAGAAAATGATGATAATGAACAAACTAAATCAGATAAACTAGCAGAAAAACTAGCAAAATTATCTGAAAAACAAATTGAACGTGCAGATAAACTAGCAGAAAAACTAGCAAAATTATCTGAAAAACAAATTGAACGTGCAGATAAACTAGCAGAAAAACTAGCAAAATTATCTGAAAAACAAATTGAACGAGTAGATAAACTAGCAGAAAAACTAACAAAAATAGAAGATAGACAAGCAGAAAAACTAGCAAAGGCAGACGAAAAACTAGCAAAGGCACAAGAAAGATTAACTGACAAACTAGCCGAACTAGAATCTAAACTGACTGAGAAAGCAAGACTTTCGGAAGAACGGGCAAATAAAATTATTGATAAAATAGAAAAAGAAACCCAAAAAATAAATGATAGAGTACAAAAATTATTAGATAAACATCAAAGCGGAAAATTTTTTGGTAATCTTAAAAATCCTGATGTAGTTATCAAATCCTTTACTTTATCTTTTGAGGGTATTGCATTGGAGATTAATAATTCTTCAAATGTAAGTACGTTTAATGGAGAATTTTTCCTAGATAATCTAGTAACTGAAAATATTTCTAAAAAATTCCGTATAACTGGCGGTGAATTATTTATCGGTGAAACTGAAGTTTATGATGTTGTATTTGGCAAGGCACGCCTATCATCATCTGGACAGGGTGGTGATAAAGATTCTATGATTGTAATTGCTCAAACTTATGATGGCGTAGATATTAGAACTCTAAGGTTAAGCATTGATCTCTCTGAAGCATTTGATTCAGAAACAGAATCTGTAGACATTGAGATTTTATCTCCTCAAAGTAAGATTGCAGGTTTATGGTTTCTAAGTGGTATTGGTAGTTTGACATTAACTGAATCTGAAGAACCCATAGAAACTCAAGATTCTGAAGAACCCAATGTAATAGAACCAGAAGTTCCAGAAATTGAGGATATTCCTCACACTACAATACTTACAGTCTCAACTTTACAGGAATCTTATGTTTTAGGTGATAAGATAGTAATTTCAGGAACTGTTGGGGAAATTTTTGAGAATACCCCCGTAATTCTTCAAACAGTTACAGCATCTGACTTGATTGAGATTGCCCAAATTGATGTTACTTCTTCTGGTGAATTTACACATAGCATTCAGGCAACTGGTCCACAATGGCAAACAAGTAATACATACACTGTAAAGGCGTTTTATGGTGGAAACAATTTTGCACAAACTACTTTTGAGTTTTTAGTAGAGTAAACAAGGACCTTAATCTAATTTAACAAGCGTAAGTACTTACTAATGCTTTTCATGAGTTCCCAATGTCAATAAAATTGTATTAATTGCAGAGATTTCTGCTACAAACTTGTCATCTGATGAAGTGATTATAACTACATCTCCTTCTTCAGGTTCTAATGTTTCAATTAATTGTTCTTTTATTTCTGGCTCATCTGTAAAACACATAACACTATCTCCCGAAAAAACAAATTCATTATTTTTAAAGACTAGAGTTAAAGAATCAGTTGCCCCATAAAGAATGGCAAAGTCTCGTTGTTGCATTCCGTTTCCTATATTTGATACATAATCTTTTTTTAACAAAATTGCACAATTATGCTTTCCATTTGTCATGCAACATTTTTTTAAGAAACATTGTGACGGCATTGCATTGTGAAATTGTTTTGCAAATCTGATTCCTTTGTTTGTAAGAAAAGTTCCTGCCTTTATACAATCTACAAATCCATACTCTTTCAAATGTGAAATCAATGTTCTTACAGCACCTTCACCCATATGGAGTTCATTGCAAAAACTTGCACGACTGATATACTTTTGATTATTAAAACATAAAATTGATTTTAAAACATGTGGTGCACTAAAAGTCAATACTTTGCTTGAGCCTTTTCTTGTTACAATATTTTGTAATACTCTGATCTGCTGATGCATAGATCTATTTCATGCCTGAAGTATATAAATTGGATGAATCATCCAATGATATAAGTACAGGTAGTTAAGTTGCGTCTATGTTGTCAGAATCAAAAGAGATTACAATTTCAAAATCCACAGTTCCAATCGCTGC
>JADFLN010000014.1 GCA_022564385.1 Nitrososphaerota archaeon
TATAGTTGAAAATAGAATATCTACAACACTCAAAGAAAACAAAATAACTCTTCCAAAAAAAGATGTAGATGTAATGATTATTGGACATGGAAGTAAAGATCCTAATGCACAAATGTCACTAAACTATATAGTAAATGAACTAAAAGATTTCTATAGAAATGTGAGTCGGTGTTGGTTAGAAATAGAACAACCAGATATTATTGAAGGAGTAAAAAAATGTGAAAATGATAATCCAGAAGTTTTAATAATTGTTTTTTATTTTCTGCATGAAGGAGCACATGTAAAAACTGATATCAATAATGATTTGGTGCCAGCTCTTAAAAATTCTAATCTGAAAAAAACCTATATTACAAAACATTTGGGAACAGATGAAAAAATGATAGATTTGATAATAGAGAGAGCAAAAGAGGTAGAAGATGCAGACTGAAAAAGGTCAATCAATTGAAGATGCAAGTATGCAAATGATTGAAGATGAAATTGGTACACATCAATATAATGAAAAACAATGGCCTATTGTTAGAAGAGTTATTCATTCTACAGCAGATTTTGATTTTGCGGGAAAAAATAAGATAATTTTTCACAAAGATGCAATTGATAGTGGCATGAATGCTTTGAGAAATGGTTGTAGTATAGTAGTAGATGTTAATGGAGTGATTGGAGGATTGAATAAACAAAATCCCAAGGATTTTGGAAATAACATAGTTTGTAATATTTCAAATCCAGAAATAATGGAATTAGCAAAAAAGGAAGGAAAAACACGCTCTCAAGTCTCTATGAGAGCAGCCATATCGGATATTGATGGAGGGGTTGTAGCTATTGGAAATGCACCTACTGCCCTAATGGAAGTAATTCAGATGGTAAAAGAAGGCATTGTAAAGCCTGCATTGATCATTGGAATTCCGGTAGGATTCGTATGTGCCGCAGAATCAAAAGAGGAGTTATCAAAGTTGGAAGAGGCGCCATTTATCACCAACATAGGTAGGAAAGGAGGCAGCTCATCAGCATCTGCAATAATTAATGCAATTTTTAAATTAATTAGAGTAGAATCATCTTCTTGACTGCTTTAAGCAATTTTTAACAAAAATTTGGGCATAGTTTGAGCTGTCAAAATAGAGGTGGCCATACGAAGCAAGTGTGTTATATTGCATCATTCCATCTTGCTGTTTTTTAATACCTTCACCAATTTCCAAGTCATAAGCAAATTTAGAATCAGAAGAGACTGAATCTAGTTGTGAATAATGAAATTCATGACCTTGTATATTATGTGATTTTTCTGAGATGAGAGTTTTGGAAGAAATTTTACCTTTTGTGTAATTGAGTCTCATTTTATTTGTCATTTTAGTTTCAGCATCAAACACACCAACCATTTTGTATTTTTTGTTGTGGTTGAGAATAGATTTTGTAAGATACATTAACCCACCACATTCAGCATAAATTGGAAGGTTGTCTTCAGCCAATTTCTTAATAGTTTTTTTCATAGTTTGATTTTTTTCAAGTAAATTGCCTAAAACTTCAGGGAAACCACCACCAATGTAAAGTCCATCACATTCTGGAATCTTTTTATCATTAACAGGACTAAAAAATTTTAGAGATGCTCCTTCACGTCGTAATGCTTCTAGATTATCTTGGTAGTAGAAATTAAATGAGGTGTCAAGAGCAACTGCAATTGTAGTTGTTATTTTTTTATGAACAGGTTTTGATTTTTTTGGAAGATCAATTGGATTTTTTAAAATTTTAATAATTTTGTGAATATCTAAGGATTCTGAAATTATTTTTGAAATTTTTTCAATCTTGTTTTTTAAAGTTTTGTTGTCTAATGTTGAAATTAATCCAAGATGTCGTGATTCAAAATTTAGTAAGGGATTTTTTAGAATTACGCCAATAATTGGAATTTTAGTTTTTTCCAATGCACTTTTACATAACATCTCATGCTTTTTGCTACCAATTTTATTGAGAATAACTCCAGAAATCCGAGAATTTCTATGAAATTTTTGAAAACCAAGTACTGTAGCAGCAATAGAACGAGCAGTTTTGCTTGCATCTAAAACTAGGAGTACTGGAGATTTTGTTATGGAAGCTACATGATGTGTGCTTGCATAATTAGAATCTCCACTAAAACCATCATAGAACCCCATTACGCCTTCAATAACAGATACATCAGACTTTGAATTAAAAATAAAACTATTCAAAAGTTGATTCTTTCCCATCAACCAAACATCCAAGTTGTATGTTTTGTGTTTTGAAATGCTTGATAGATAAGTAGGATCAATATAATCAGGACCTACCTTAAATGGTTGGACTGAATAACCTTGTTTTTGTAAGGCCTGAATAATAGAACATGTTATGAGTGTCTTTCCAACGCCACTTGTAGTACCTGCCAATACGATTCTTGGAATTTTCAATTTGAATGATTAGAATCATTTTTTATTTAAATTGGTTTATTTTTAAGAAATGCTCAATGTTTTTAGTAGGATTATTTGAATATCAACTGTGGAAAAAGATGGTTTAACCATTGTCTATACTGGAAAAGGTAAAGGGAAGACAACAGCAGCATTAGGAATTGCTTTAAGAGCTACAGGCTATAAAAAGAAGATTTGTATGATTCAGTTCATTAAGGGTTCATGGCATTATGGTGAGATGGATTCATCTAAAAGACTTGAACCTGAATTTGAAATGATTGCTGTAGGTAAAGGATTTGTAGGAATTATAGACGATAAGAGTTCAAAGGAAGATCATAAAAAAATTGCCAAAGAGGCAATTAAAATTAGTAACGAAAAGATCCATTCAGGAAATTATGATATTATCATTTTAGATGAAATTAACTATGCAGTAAATCTTGGATTAATTTCAGTTGATGATGTTCTAAATTTAATCAAATCAAAACCACTAGAAATGGATTTAGTACTAACAGGAAATTATGCTAAAGACGAAGTAATTGAAATAGCTGATCTAGTTACAGAGATGAGAGAGATAAAACATCCATTTCAACGTGGTATTAAAGCAAAGAAAGGAATTGATTTCTAACCAGCAACATTAATTTACACACTTTGAGGTTTTAGAAGAAATGTCTACTGAAATTCAAGAGATGCCTGAACAAGGAGAAATTGTTCTTGCTACTGTCACCAAAGTAATGGATCATGGAGCTTATGTAACATTAGAGGAATATGATGATATCCAAGGATTTTTGCACATTTCAGAGATTGCTCCAGGCTGGATTAGATCAATAAGTAGATTTGTCAAAGATGGAGAGAAAAAAGTTCTACTTGTAAAGAAAGTAAATCTTAAACGAGGAGATATTGATTTGTCATTAAAACAAATCTCAAAAGATCAGAAAAAACAAAAACTAAAGGAAGTTAAAAAATATGAAAAAGGTAAAACGTTATTACAAAATGTTAAAGAAAAAGCAAAATTATCAGATGAGGAAATAGAAAAATTAGAAGATAGTATTTACTCTAAATTTGATTCAGTGTATGATGCATTCATAGAGATTGGAAGAAATGGAATTGGATCTGTAAAGGAACTTAAACTTGCAAAAAAAACTGCAGTTGTAATTGAAGAAATTTGCTCTAAAATAAAACTTCCATCAGTTGAAATTAGAGGAATTATGGAAATTACAAATGAAAAATCAGATGGGGTAGAAATTATAAAAAAAATATTAATAGATGTTCTAAAAAAAGATTCTACTATTAATATTACATATTTAGGGGCACCAAAATATAGAATGTCAATAACTTCAGACAATTTCAAATCTGCTGAAAAATTACTAAAGCCAATCATTGCTGAAATTCAAACTAACATAGAAAAGAAAAAAGGGTCATTCAAATTTACTAGGGAAGAATCAAAGAAAACTAGAGATAATTAAGATGAGATTTCAATTAAGAAAATGTTCAAAGTGTAATCATTATACATTAAAAGAAAAATGCTCTATATGTAATGAAGAAACAATTTCTGTGCATCCCGCTAAATTTTCACCTGATGACAAATACATGAGATATAGATTAGCTGAAAGATATAACTAGAGTTTTATGAAGTTAGATTGTATTCTTTGTTAACTTCATAAATAAAAACACCAATCATTGGTCCAACTTTTTCTTCAGTAAAACTTGGAGATGCATAAACCAAACGTAGGGGACCATTTCCATCAGAGGGGTATTTGATTTCTTTTACATATACAGGTTCAAATCCAGGTAGATAAATTGGAAATTCTTCATTAGTTTGGAAATTAATATAGATTACAGGTGTGTATGGAAACATTTGTCCAAGCAGAGTATTATTCCAGAAATAATCAGTGCCGCTAAGACCATCAGAAAATAGATGTTTAGAAAGATCTTCACCTGCAATTCTCATAAACCATTGTTTCTTTGATTCATCACCACCCCCCTCTAAAATATAGAACGATTCTTCTGAATCAATTCCTAACTTTTGACCTGCAACAAATACTAAAACATAATCAGCCTGCATTTCATTAAGAGAAACCCATGCATCATCAGGATTACTAAGTAACATTTTTGCAATATTTTCAATAACACTAGTACTAATAGTTGAATTATCTGCTAATGTTGCTCTTTCTC
Organism: Nitrososphaerota archaeon; assembly: GCA_022564385.1. Classification (GTDB taxonomy): domain Archaea; phylum Thermoproteota; class Nitrososphaeria; order Nitrososphaerales; family Nitrosopumilaceae; genus Nitrosopumilus. The sequence goes on from JADFLN010000014.1 coordinate 4,572, forward strand.
CCAATGTTTGAATCCAATACCCATAATCCCACCAAGCAGCAATTACTGCATCTTCTGGAGTATTATTTTTTATCCACTCCATTGAATCTAGCCAATCAATTGAAGTTATTGGAAACACAGTTCCGCCATTAAGTATCGTAGGAGGAACTTTAGATATAGCAAATACGTTACTACCTACCGGAAAAATCATAGGAATTATCAATAAAATGATGATTCCAATAACATATGGTAGTTTAATCAATTTACTAATGGGTTTTTTGGTTTGAGGTTTATTTTTAAAAAATTCTTTTGTTAAAGCAGTCAAGCCTAAAGATGCTAAAATAATTACAGCAATTGATCCAAAAACTTCTAATCTAACAAAAGTGGCACTAACGTATACTCCAACAATTCCTAAAATTAATGAGAAAAACAGCATATCATTTTTAATAAAACTGGAATTTTTATTTTGAATATTTTTTATAATTAACCATATTCCAATGCCTGAAAAAATCATTAAAACTGAATGAAACAAAAATGATTGGTCAAGAGTTGTTGTTGCATGTTCTGATATAGAATCTACCAATGGATCAGTTGTAGTCAAAAAAGGGTTCAATGCATTAAGATATCTATGACTAGGTAATGGTAAAAATTGAGAATCAGAATTAACTACTATAAGACTTGTGGCAATAATTAAAAGTACTACTAAAAATAACAAACCATTTCTTGCTTTATTTTTTGAACTTTTATTTTGAACAATAATACAAGACACTAAAAATAGAGTAGAAGCAATTAATGAAATTCCACCCAATCCAAAAATAAAATTGGAACTTACTCGTTCAAATCCGAACGAGGTCAAAATTGTAGTAATTGTATAAAGAGGAATAGCCCATATAATGAATTTATGATCAGTTCTCAAAAATGGTAATGCAAGAAAGAAAATTCCTAATGGGATGATAAAGAATTGATTGCCTCCCCAAGTTGAAATAGAAAATGCGGTGAAAATTCCAGCTCCAACAAGTTTTGCAAATGCTACTTTTTTGTTTTGAGAATTTATTCCACTTACTAGTAAATAGACTGTCAAAAGACCGAAAAACAGTCCTAGAGGTTCTGATTTGAACCATCCAATTGGGCCTCGAATAAGTATTGGTAATGAAATAGAAAACAACAGAGCAGAAAACAAGCCAGCAGTAGTACCACCTATAACTCGAACTAAGGCAAAAATTACAATTACAGATAAAGAACCAAAAACTACTGGAAATAGTATAGTAAAATTATAAAGATCTAAGCCTCCACCAAATATCCAAAAAGTTGTAGCAGCTGTTAGATGAAGCATTACTTGAGAGGTTGCAGATACATCTCTTCCATGTGGATACCAACTTAGACTATCATTCCATTCAAAATATGACCCAATTCCATTATCTACAATATACTGAGTTGCCCTATAATTAAAAAAAGGATCAAATTCGTTTAATTCAAACCCAAAATCAGCAGCTTGTGAACGAAGTAGAAACGAAACAGTAAATGATAAAGCAAGAATTGAAATAATTAGAAGGTGATTTAATTTTAAATCAAAATTACCTATAGAAACAAGTTTTGTGTTTGTTAACAATTATTTTTTCTCAAAAAACTTTGCTTATTACTCTTTGTATAAAAAATCATAGTAAAATTTATGGTGAATATTTTCCCTCAAGTCTAGTTTCTGCAATTATATGATTCATCATAGCTTCTTCTATTTGCTTTTTAGTTGAACCTTTATCAACACCTAATTTTTGATCTAGTGCATATAGTTTGAAGATGTATGTATGTTCTTTATCTGGAGGAGCTGGTCCACCATAACTAATTTCTCCAAAATCGGTTTCACCTTCAAGACAATCTGATGGAATAGAATTTTCTTTTAATTCTACAACATCGGGTTTGATATTCCATAAAACCCAGTGTACCCAAACTTTTCCAGCAACACCCATTGCATCAGGATCATCCATTATAAGAGCTAGAGATAATGTATTTTCAGGAACACCACTAATCTTTAGAGGAGGACTTTGATTTCCATTTTTATAACCATATTTACGAGGTATTACTCCTCCGTTATCAAATGCTTCACTTTCTAAAGTAAAATTACTCATATCGGAATTTAGGAATACTCAAAGTTAAATTTTTCTAAGATTCTAAAACTATTTTATCATTTGAAAAAGACATTATAGAACTTGAAAGATTTTTAATCTGTTTTTTTAGTTCTTTGTCCATTGTAGCAACAATTACTTTATTGTTTGAAACATAATCAAGTAATTCTTTGTCAGCAAATGTACCTAGAATAGGAATTGTTTTGAAGTTTTTAATGTAATTAAGAGTTGATTTAATATCTTGGCTTTTTTTTGGATTTTTTGCTAATTTAGATAACTCATTTTTTACAACTTGAGGTACAACAAAAGTGATTTGACCAATTTCTACATCAAGATTATCAATATTTTTAATTCTCCTAGTTGCTAGATGAATTAGAAAATTTGTGTCACAGATTACTTCAACCAATTATTCCTGCACCAATTAGTCTCCATCTTTCTGCAATTCTCCTACTGATTGCTACACTTCCACCTTCAAAGATGCAAGCAGGTCTCCTGAGTTCAATCTCAATGTTTTTTGATTTTATTTTGTTAACTTTACCTAATACAGGAGCAGTTCCAATGTTTAGTCGAAGCAGTTCACCTGATTGGATGGGTTGGACTTTAACATCTTCAGTAATTCCTACTGCAGAATCAAACAGATTCACTTCTAATTTTAATTGAATAGAATTATCAGGAAGTGTTCCAGGTTTACCAATAACTGAGCCAATAAATGAATCACTTCTAGTCATAGAAGGGTCTAATTTTGTTCCAATGGCAACTAAACCACCAGGTTTTACAGATTCAACAATTCCTGCAGCAGTTCCTAAAGAAGTAATTTCTGTCAGTATAGGTTCGTATAACTTTTTTTTCTCATTCATAATACCAGGTTTAATCTCAATTTCATCACCAACATTGAAAACTCCTTGAGTAAGACTTCCACCAATTACACCTCCTTTGATATTTTTTAATTTTGTACCAGGTTTGTTTACGTCAAAAGAACGTAAAACATGCATAACAGTATCTTTTTTTTCATTTCTTTCAGGTGTTTTAATTGTTGATTCTATAGAGCTAATCAACGCATTAATGTTCAATCCAGACTGTGCAGAAGTAGGAATTATAGGGGATTTTTCAGCATAAGTTCCTTTAACAAATTTTGTTATATCTTGATAGTTTGCTAAGACTTCTTCGTAAGAGAGTAAATCAACTTTATTTTGGACTACAACTATTTGATGAATTCCAAGAGTTTGAAGTGCTAAAAGATGTTCTTTTGTTTGTGGTTTAGGAACTTTTTCATTTACGGCAATCAGTAATAATGCACCATCCATTAAGGCAGAACCAGAAAGCATATTTGCCATCAAACTTTCGTGCCCGGGACTGTCAACAAAACTAACAACTCTAGATAATTCACTTTCCTTGCCACAATTATTACATTTTGGAGTTGTAGAATATCCTAAAGATTCCTCACAACTTTTGCATTTGTAGAATGCCGCATCCGAATAACCCACACGAATAGTAATTCCACGTTTTAGTTCCTGGCTATGCACACTTGTCCATGAACCAGTTAACGCCTGAATAAGAGTAGTTTTTCCATGATCTACATGACCAGCAGTTCCAATGTTAACACATGGTTGATATCCATATTTTTTAATGTACCAATCAGGAAGTGTCTCTCTCCAATGCATGAGTCAAAATGTAGAATTGGTATATGTTAAGTTATTCTTTTTTATCTTTAGTTTTTTCTTCTGTAGACTCTGCTGAATCTTCAGTAGGCGCTTCAACTGGTAATTCTCCATCAAATTTACAATTTATTTGATAGATTTCTTCAGATATTGTATTTCCACGCATTAATTTTCTTACTCTTTGTCCAGTTTCTGCATCTTGCAAACCTACTCCTTTAGTTAGCAAAACATATTTTCTTGCTGCACCATGAATATCTTTTCTCATAGGGACACCAGATTTATCACTTCCTCCAGTGAGTTTTAATTTTCCATCTAGTCCTACAATTGTCGCATCAGTTTCATTTCCTAGTTGTAATCCTAGTAAGGGATTTGCATCGCTGTCTTTAAGTTCCTTTGATATAGATTTTCCCTTAATGTCTGAAATTACAAGTTTGAAATTTACCAAGTATTCCAAAAAAAAGATGAACGACTAATTAACCTTTGGACATTATTTTTAAATCAAGATTAACAAAGAGAGGCATGAAGAAGACATTAGATGTCCAAAGTGCGATAATAAGATGATAAAAATGCAAGCATGTCACATGTTTTGTCCTAACTGTGGAGCCCATTTAGATTGCTCAGATAAAGGAAATTATTGGTAATTACATTCCAGGTCTGTCTGGGATATAGTCAGATGCCATATTGATTGCATGATCTTTCATGATTTCAATATAGGTATCATAGTCTGCTTCAAAGTTACAGTGGGGACATTTTACTTTGGTAATTTCGTCATCTAAAATTGCAACTTTTTCACACTCTGGGCATCTTGCATCCATGTTATAGTTTCTCAATCAAGATATTTAATCATAATTATTGAATATGTGCTAAGCGGAGTTAGTTTAGTCTGGTATAACGTCAGCTTCCCAAGCTGAAGGCCACGGGTTCAAATCCCGTACTCCGCATCATAGTTCTCTAATTGCTTGTTCTATTACTCCTCTGTCTGGAGCTCGTGGAAAATATTTCAAATAAGTTTTCAGATCTTCTTTTGCATCAGAATTTTTGTTTTGTTTTTCTCTGAGATAAGCACGGTTTTTGTAAATTTTGGCAGATCTTTTTGGATTAATTTCAATAGCTTTTGTGTAATAATTCTCTGCCTTTTCAAATTGATTTGTTTTGAGATAAAAATTTCCTAGACCATAATAAGTCAAATATGATCTGTTATTGGTTTCTAAGCATTTTTCATAAAACTTGATACATTCAGGAGAATTTTGTTCATTCATCATCGCTCCCAACAGATGTAGAGCAGTTGAGTTGTTTGGATCAAGTTCTATGGCCTGCTTTAATAATTCAAGTGATTCTGAGGAATTTTTTAGAATGTTTAATCTCTCAGAGATAAAACACAACCGATTTGGTTTGTCACTTGAATCATTTTCAAGTTTTACGGAGGATAAGACATCTAATGGAGCCAGCATAATCAATAATTTTCCTTCCTCTAACCATTCCTTCTCAAAGATATCCTCCGGTATTGCTCCCTCTTGTTGTTCTCCTTCTTGATTACCTTTCTGAATATAATGAATGATTGTCTTTTCTTCATCATTATAACCTGTAATAACTGAAGCATGTTGCGTAATTTCTGGAATCCCTGGAAGAATTACAATCGGTGGTATTCCAGAATCAATAATTTTTTTCAGCTCAGATAAAGATGAATTTATTATTTTGCATGTTAGACCATGTCTTTCTGCAGATTCTATCCCCTCAATTAGAATACTACCATTAAATCCTGAATACTTTTTTGCAGTTTCTATGGCTTCGGCCATAGACAATTCAATATTCCAATATTTTGATACAACATTAATTGGTAATGGAAGACAAATATTTTCTTCATCAGTAAGAGGTAAAAACAATTCATGGCTTTCTTGTTCCATAAATAAAAGAAATTTTGAGAGTTATTAAAATCAATTAGAGTGAACAGAATTTTTCAATCAAATTGTGACCATCGTGACTCATTTCTGGATGAAATTGAGTTCCAAAAATTAGTTTTTTTCCATATTGGATGATTTCATATGTACAATGCTTTGATTCTGCAAGTGGAACTAATACACTAGGTAATTTAGATATCTCAAACCCATGACTTTCAAAGACATCTAAAGAGTTACTAGATATTGGATTTTCTTTGAAAATTTTAATCGTTTCATTTCCTTTTTGAAGTGATAAAGTCTTTCTAATTGTTCCTCCTAAAGTAAGAGCTAAAATTTCTGCACCATAGCAAATTCCAAGTAATTTTATGTTATTTTTAATTGAACAAGTAATAATTTTAGAATTAATTTCATTAATCTTTTTTTCATTTTTTCTTCTTCCAGATAAAATTATAGAATCATAATTTTCAAGTGAGTTTAGGTCAAAAAATTGAGGGGTTTGTTTTTTAAATAAAATATTTTTTTGGTTTAGAAAATCAATCAAGTTTTTTGTATAGATAGAACCATTATCAACAACAAGAAGCAATTAGTCGCCTACCTCAATTGAGACATAATGCATCTCAGGAATTCCATCTTTGACAAATATTGTTCCAATATTGAGATTGGTCTCTTCTTGCCACATGAATACTCTATCACTACGTGGCTTTACAAAGTCATCAATGAATTTGAATAGAAATTCTTCAGTATCTGCACGATCATTTTCAGTAAAGAAGAATAGTTGTCCTTCATTAAATGAAAGGGGAACCTGAACAGATGTTGGTTCAGCAATTCTAATCTCACTTTCTTCAAAAACAGATTTTATAATATCAATTCTGTCACTTTTAACTAGTTCAGAATCATCATCTGCAATTTCAGTTGTTACCACACCTGAAACTTTCTTCAGGTATGCTTCAAATGCTTTTTCTTGGGTTTCTCCTAGCCCAACAAAATATTCTCCATTAAATGCTGCCCCAACTGCTGCGATAGTACCTATTTGGGCAACTACTCCACCAGCTCCTGCAGTGTATACTGTGATAAAGTAGACGTCATGAGTACCGACACGATACAAAATATTATCACCAATTCTTGGATTTCTCAAGAGTGTCTTTAGTTGAGCAAAGTCTGGATCTCGATCAAGTGCCTCTCTAACTGCAGTAGGACCAATCAATTTAGTTGTAGAATTTAGTGGAACTTCATAGAACTGTAGTTTTCCTAGATTAGACAAGTCATTTTCAACTATCATGTATCCTGCAAGGTTTCTACCTTGAGAACCTCTTAATTCCAATGAGAGTAATCCTATGAATTCAATTTGTTCAAAACCAGGTGGTTTTGCTTCAACATAATAAGTATCAAGACCTCGTGGAATTTCATAGAATTCATTTGCTTGAATAAATGTCTCAACATCAGTTACATGATAGATGTTATACATCTCTGTTTTCCAATTAAACAGTTCAACAGGATATCTAATTTGTTCTTCTAACCAAGTTGGAATTGGTATAAATCGTTCAGAGTATTGACTAGCAAACATTTCTGAAAAGAAATCGTCTCCAGTAAGAAGTAGTTGAATATTACCATCGTATGTATCAACAAGTGCATAACCTACCAAACGTAAGAAGGGATTTCCAGCAGACCAAGGAACATCACTAGTATCAAATCCAATAATTAATGGAATTAGCCAATAGGAATTTTCTCCATCAGTAACAGGAATGGAATCTAATTCTTTTCCAAATAAATTATACAGGAAATATGGATATAAAATTTCCATTCTTTCGTTAACGTCTTTGTATCTCATTATGTGGACTGATTCAGTTGGAAATGAAAGCAAAAAGTTTGGCTCAAAGGCCCAACTTAGTGGAGGCGAAATATCTATTCCACCTAAACCTGAGTAAAAGACACCCCCGAGCTCAGCACTTTCTGAACCTCTTGAAACAGGATAAGCAGACCAGGTTTGCTCAAATAGTCCACCCTCACCATAGTAAATTTCTCTTTGTTTGAAAAATTTACTGCTGTCAATAATCTTGCCATCAGTCGCTTCAAGAGTAAGGAATCCGTTTGGAACATGAGTATACACCAAATGCTCATTGTACCATCTGTTTTCAGAGCTTACAGATGATGGTAAAATTGGTTTCATCGAAGCAGTCCAATACAAAGTATTGTTAAAACGAAGAATGTCATTATCTTCAAAGTCAACATATGGAATAAGTCCAATTTCAGGCTTTAATTTGGCAAAAGCTCCTTCCCAATCCCAAACTCGAATTACATCAAGAACATCACTATTTTGTTGTATGTAATTATTGATATTATTTGGAGAAATTGGTATTAGTTTAACGTCATGGGTATTTTCTATTATATTATTTAATTCACCAAGATATCTATTAACTCCAATTTGTTGAGCAGTGTATGGTCCCAAATATTCAATCTTCTTTGCATCAGCAACACTATCGTTAACAGAAATAATTCCAGCTATGATAATTGAAATTGCAACAATTGTTAAAATTCTAATGTATACATCTCTCTTAAACATATGAGTTAGAACGCGTGATCGAAGTCTATCTACTAGTGAAAATAGAATTAGAGCAAAACCTACAACAAGTGTACCACCAATCACATACCTTGAATTATAATCAAGTTGATCTGTAAAGAAGAGATTAAAGCCAAACCAGATTACTCCAATACCAACTATTCCTTCAATAGTTGATACATAACGTAGATATCGAGGTTTTCCTTCATTAGAATCCCGAATATACAAAGTTGCAACATGAATAATTCTATGAACTCCAACATACAAAATTAAACGTAGACCAACTGCTGCAAGTATTGGTGGAATCAATGCCACCAAAGCAGGAATCATTGGAACAACATTTTCAACTGCATAGTTTGGATCAGTATCAGGAGTTACAAATGGCAGGGAAAATAAAGTTGGTAGATTTTCAATTCCAAAAGTATTTCCATCAATAAATGACACTGCTGCAAATCCAAACATAATATTTACAAAGAATGCTCCAAAAAGCAAAATCTTGGTAATTTGCCAGATAACAAATTGAATAGAAGTTATCTTGTAATCTCCAAAGCTTGGGATGTCACTTGCGGTAAGTTGTTGTCCTCCTTTGGCAAGAAATCCAATTACTGTATTAATGCTATACCAAAAAATTGAAGATCTTCCAATTACATTAACACGTACAAGAGCAATTGCAGATAGAATAATTGTAGAGACTAGAGCGTAATAGAGAGGTTTGGTGAATTGTTCACCGAATTCAGTGAAATTCATTGTTAAAAGTACAATTTGATTTCCAACTAGAGCAAGAATTATAATTCCAATTATGGCTACAACGCCGAATTTGATGAATTTCCCAACATCAGGAGGTGGTGTCGGCTTTTCAGTAGAGGCGCTATACAAAATCAAATTTCGTTGTGATTTGGTAAATTAATGTCTTACCAGCAAAATTAAGCTATTGTTGCTAATTTTTTGCAAATCATATAGACTGCGGCAAATGTCGGAAGAGTTACTTTTTCGTTGATGTATGGGCCAAATTTTTTGTTTTTAAGAGAAAATTCTATTGGAGAGTTTGCAAAAACTTCGATGGATTCATCACTAAGAAATGATGCTTCAGAATATGGATCAAATTTGGTTAAATTTTTACAAAGAATTTTTGTGAGACCACTTTTGCTGTTAATAGAACCAGGTAATCTAAAGATTCTATGAATATCCATGGTTACATTAGGATCAATTTTCACTCCAATTTTTTCTGAGACATTATCAAGAGTTTTTTGGAAAGAAGAGTAACCATTTACAAGTAATTCTGAAATAATCTTTGAGCGTTTTGATTTAGAGCCAAATACTTGTTTGGAAAATCTTCCCCTCCACCCATTTTCATTAAAATTTGGAAAGGATGATCGATTTGGTTTGAATTTTTTCATTCCAAATGTTTCAGGAATAACTCCATTAAACATAATATAATCTGCAAGTTCTGATCTTTCTCTTGAACCTATTTGTTGAAATTGTGAATCATACACATACACATGAAATCCCTCATTGCCAGAAAAATATACATGAATATTTTCTTTATCTATTGCCAGATCATCAATTAGAATTTCAGATAATTTCAAAACTTCAGTTTTTGATGAATCAATACAGTTTTTGCAAGGCAAAGATTTTTTTTCTATTTTTGTAGAATTACATTTTAAACAGTGAGCAGAATTTTTTGAAACTTCATTACATTCATTACATATTGATACTGTATGATTTTCTCTGCAAGACAAATTAAGATCTTTTGCATCTATATCAAAAATTAGATCTGCCTCTTTCCAGTCCTTTTCATTCATTGGTAAATTTGGAAATGTATAGTATGCATTAGAACAATATACATCAGATGGAATATTTTGCATAAATAACAGATGTAATTCCTTATCATCTTTTATCGAGATGTGACGAATCATTCCAGAGTTGAATTTTTGATAACCAAATTCTCTTTCAAATGTACGTTCAGGTACTCTAATTAGATCAAAATGCTCAAAATAATATTTTTTGAACGAATCTTCTAGGAATTTAATGTCAGATTCTTGCATTACTTTCTCTTCTTTCCAAATTGTAGTGGATTAATGATATTATCACATTCTGGAATTGCAAAACACAGATCTTGTGTTTTTAATTTTTCACAAGAGGGGCAAATGTATTTCGTGCCACTTCCAGAAGTTCCAGCAAGATGATTTAGTTGGTAAAGTGTAACTCGTTGGTTATAATCAGGAGCATTTTTGAATAATGGTGCAATGTCTTCTACTGATTGGCCCTTTGATAGCAGAAAAGTTCCCAACATGAATCTTCCAGAATGTGGAAGGTTTTCACCCTTTTCAAGTTCTTCAATTGCATGTTTAATACATGGAGGATATTCTCCAGTTGTCACTGTAAAAGTTATAAATTTCTTTGATAGTAAAACAAGTTTGTTTACAGAGTCCTCAAAGCCAGGAATCATTGTAGGAGTTTTTGCATTAATAATTTTTGAATTGATATATGTTCCTAGTTCTTTTCTTATCAATCTGACTGTTTCATGTGGAGTAAGAAAAACTTGGCCGTTTTCTACATGTCTGTTAATTAGTTTCCATTCTCTTTCATGAAAATTAATCGAATGTTTAAGATAATCAGATATTGAAATAACAAAGTAATCATCAAGTTTCTCAACTTGAACTGAAAAGAGATCATCAATTATTCTAATTGCTAGTTCTTTCTTTGACTCGTCTGAAATGTTTGCTAGGTCTTTTTCAAGATATTTTTCTGCACGTCTTGCCTCTGCAAGTGAAAATCTCTTGATTAGAGTATGCATTCCACTTAGTTTCAATAGTACTATGGCTAAAAGAAACGAAAAGACCTCCCTAGGTAAAGCTGCCTCTTTTGAAGCCTTTTCTCCAATTAGTTCAGATTTGTAGATCTTTCCGTCTGCTGCAACCTGAATTCTCTCAAATGCCTTCGCAACTAACGGTTTTAGATCAGGATCATTTCCAAACTGCTCAAGCGTAAATCCCTTATCCTTGAGGTATTGACCAGCATCTGCTAAAAAAGGATACTTTGCAATCTCGTCTTGTCCAAGTGCAAGCATAATAATGATTTACCTAGTTTACTTAAAAATCTGGTTTTAAAATTTGGATGCTGGTTTAAATTATGTTTTGAGAAAATGATCAAATATGCAGATCGGTTGTCATGTATCAATTGCAGGATCAATTGACAAAGCAGTTGATAATGCTGTTAAAAGAGAATGCTCTGCTTTTCAGATATTTACAAGAAATCCAAGAGGTTGGTCCGCAAAAGAACTCACCAAAGATGATATTTCTAATTTTAAATCAAAACTGAAACAAAGTAAAATTGATAGATTTGCAACCTGTGCTCATATGCCATATTTGCCAAATCTTGCCAGTCCAAAAGAAGATGGGTTTGAAAAATCTGTGAAAACTTTGGTTAATGAAATTGAAAGATGTGCACAGTTAGGAATTCCATACCTTGTAACACATCTTGGTAGTCATTTGGGAACAGGTGATGAAGCAGGAATTAAGAAATTAGTTAAAGGCTTGAGAATAGCAGGACAGACAAAAAACGACGTAATGATTCTGTTAGAAAATACTGCAGGTCAGAAAAATTCTGTTGGTTCTAATTTTAAACAGTTAGCAGAAATCTTTAATCAATTAAAACCTACAAAGAAATTTGGTGTTTGTTTTGATACTTGTCATGCGTTTGTTGCAGGATATGATTTAAGAACTAAAGAGAAAGTAAAGGAGACTTTTGAGGAATTTGATAAATATGTTGGAATAGATAATTTGAAAATTCTTCATCTTAATGATGCCAGAGGAGATATTGGTTGTAATCTTGATCGACACTATCATCTAGGATTGGGAGGAATAGGAGAGAAGGGTATTGCTGCTGTTGTAAAGTTTGCAAACAGGAGAAAAATTCCCATAATTTTAGAGACCCCAATTGATGATGACAGAGATGACTTTGAGAACATTAGAAAGGCAAAGGAGTTTGCGTAGAAATTTATTCAATGGCTGAGGAAATCTAATAATGGACTATGAAGCAGTTATGAAATTGGCACTTGAGCGTGGATTTTACTTTCCTAGCTGTGAGGTTTATGCAGATGCACAAGCTGGATTCTGGGAGTATGGGCCATCTGGAGTTAGTTTGAAGAATAAATTTCTTGAATTATGGAGAAGGGAGCTTGTCAGAAGAGATGGGATGATTGAGATTGACGGCTCTCAAATAATGTCTAAATCAGTTTTTGAGGCATCAGGTCATTTGAGTAACTTTGCTGATCCAATAATAAAATGTACAAAATGTAATTCAACATTTAGAGCAGATAAAATAATTGTAGATGCTGTACAAATTGAGATTCCTGAAAGTGCAGATTTGGATGAATTTGATAATGCTATTTCACAAAATAACATAAAGTGTCCGAAATGCAAAGGAGACTTTGAAAAGACAAAGAAATTCAATATGATGTTCAGAGTTGGTATTGGACCCGAAGGAGAAGAGGCATACCTAAGACCTGAGACATGTCAATCAATCTTTGTTGATTTTCCCAGACTCTTTAAGACCATGCGAGGAAAACTTCCTTTAGGAATAGCTCAGGTTGGTAAGAGTTTTAGAAATGAGATTTCACCAAGACAGAGTCTTCTTAGATTACGTGAATTTTACCAAGCAGAGATTGAGATATTCTGTAATCCATCAAAACTAGACGAGGTTGAAAAGTTTGCAGAGATTCAAGATACCATAATTAGAGTACAGACAGATTCTGAACCAGTTGCTATGACTTGTAAAGAAGCAATAGAATCGGGAGTTGTTCCAAATAAATTAGTGGCATATTATTTAGGAATCTTGACTGAATTTTACGAAAAGACTGGAATTGATATTTCAAAAAGTAGATTCAGAAAGTTGGGAGACAAGGAAAAAGCATTCTATGCAGAAGTTGCATTTGACTTTGAAGTAGAAACTACAATTGGATGGCTTGAGCTTGTAGCATGTAACTACAGATCAGACTATGATTTATCCGCTCATGCAAAGAAGAGTAAAGAAAAATTTGAAGTAATGGATAATGACGAGAAGGTTCTACCACATGTCTTTGAGATCTCAATGGGAATTGATAGGAGTCTGTATACAATTTTGGAGCATTCATTGAAAAATGACAAAGAGCATGAAAGGATAGTTTTATCATTAAAACCATATTTGTCACCAATTCATGTAGGAATTCTTTCACTAGTCAAAAAAGATGGATTGAAAGAGAAAACAGATGAGATCTATCTAAACATTAAAAGAAAGTTTGATGCATTTTTGGATCATTCAGGCGCAATAGGCAGGAGATATCGTAGACTTGATGAGGTTGGTGCGCCATTTGCAATTACAGTTGATCACCAAACTTTGGAAGATAATACTGTAACAATTAGAAAAAGAGACTCTATGGAGCAAACTAGAATAAGCATATCTGAAATAGATTCAATTCTTTCTGAATCTATTGCATTTCCTTAAGACTAGTCTGTTACAAACATCTAGATACAAATTACTAATTGTGCCAACTAAACAAATTTCTGATCAAAATGAAAACATCTACAATCGTACTCAAAGAATTATAGGATATATTGAAAAACAAAGAAAGTATTTTGGACAGTAAAGAGAGACAAGAACATTACACATCAGACATATTCACTTACAAGGTAATATGAACAACAAGATGGAGAGACTCAATGGTGAAATCATAGATAGAGAGAAAGTAATGAGAGGAATAAAGAAAAAAGATTCAGTTACACTAACTGGTTATCAATTATTTCATAATTACATCAGGCCACACATAGTACTAGACGGAATGACACCTAGTGAGAAATGTGGAATTGAAATCAAAGGAGATAACAAATGGATTACATTAATTCAGAATGCCAGTAAGAAATAAAGAAACGGATTAAATTACTTCAATTGGGCTAGTTGTCATGTAGATTTCTTTTTGTCTAAAACGTACTTTTAGAATTTCCTTATATTCATTCAAAAATTGTTTATTCGTCTCCGTATCATCATAATCACAGTATATTGTGGTAGTTTCACCAAGGTATTTTTTTCCACCATCATTATTATCGATCCATCCCCCTTTCATGACCGTTGGGTCATGAGTCCAACCGCCAAACTGTTTCAGTAATTCTTCGTATGTTGTTACGTATTCATCACCATCAATTTTTTCACGTATACCATTTTCGTCAGCATTAGAATGAGTTGGAATTAAAATTGCTACACGTTTTTTAAGAATCACAGATCAGTAAGATATTTGGTATTGTATATTCCTACTATCAAGTCCAACACAATCACTTTCTTTCAATTTAATGGTGTTCTTATCCACACCAGTAAAAGCTATTCTGGAATGTATTAGATGATTGAATGCTTTCACCTGTTCATTTCTATCTGGAAAATGAATTATACAGTTCTCAAGATCAGAACGGGTTATCTGGGAAGTATTCATGAATATATTTAGTATATTTATTATAAAAAGACTTGTACCCAATGGACATCACACGTACTCGAGTGGTTGACATAGTGCGGTACTCAAATATCCACCAACCGACTTTTTACGTCTAAAATATCAACTGTAGGCTTGACAGAACCCTTGAGAGATATTCTAGTCTGAATAAACAGTAATTGTTTCAGAATGTATCTTGTGTTTTACTTTAACAGTCAAGTCCTTTGCTGCTTGAGCTAGTGGAATGAATCCTTCTTCAGCCTCTAATGTAACTATCCAATCACCTACAATTGGATCAATTGATGTGATGGAGAATCTTTCAAGTACACTATCAGAACCGCTGTACTTTATTCTTAATGTTTGTCCTTCATAT
This sequence comes from Nitrososphaerota archaeon, assembly GCA_022564385.1. Classification (GTDB taxonomy): domain Archaea; phylum Thermoproteota; class Nitrososphaeria; order Nitrososphaerales; family Nitrosopumilaceae; genus Nitrosopumilus. The sequence continues at coordinate 19,614 of JADFLN010000014.1, forward strand.
TGCACACTTGATAATCCACCTCTATTTGATTTTGTACTATCTTGTACTGAACATTCATCTGATGAACCAATGATGCATTGACCATTAGGTGCAGTTACTTGGAATTTGAATTCACCAGTTTGTGCATTTGAAGCATAAAGTAGTACTGGTTCAGACAAGACATTTCCATCTTTTTCTATTATTTCCAGAGTTTTCATATCATATGCAGAGATTGATAGTGTTCGTGGATGACTATACATTACTGCTGAACTAGTTATCTCCGAACTACCATACAAGTCTACCTTGCCTTGAAGTTCATATGAAGATAATTCTCCAGAACTAGGTACATCCCAATCAAATGATACTTTGGTTTGACCAGTCTCCAAGAATGCTGCTCTCTCAGATACGACTATTCCATCTACTATTAGTGATACAATGCCGTATGCTGGGGATTGATCATTGTTGATATACAAACTAGGTCTAACGATAGAACCGCTCCGCTTTACTGATGGTACATCTAGTTCTAGTGATACATCAGGTTCTAGGATTGGTTTTACTCCCATGGTATAATGAATAGACTCTACTTCGTTTAGTTCCTCATCAATTACATATATCCAATATGCTATTGCTGGATCTTGCATAAGGAATGAAGGAATAGTTGCAGATACAAGACTAGTGTTAAAGAAGATCATTGGTTCTACATTCATCTTCATTGCAATGTATTCGTCATCTGGTTGTCCAAGTGTGATTGTTCTTAGCTCAACTCTCTTTAGTGGAGTCTCACTATCAATGATTGCAGTAATTGTGAGGTCTTGCTCAGATACGTAAAGTGACTTTGAAGCAGAATCTGCCCTTGTTACTGTGTCGTTTTCAATTTGGAACTTTGTATCAAATATTCTAGGTACATTAAAGAGGAATTCATCTAATTCATCTTCTGGAACATCAGCTATTGTGATAGTTCCTTCACATGAATCAAGATTCACTGCAGCATTAACCGTGTTTTGTGTAGTGCCTTTCTCTTCAGTTACAATAATCATTAAGAATGTCTCATCTGAAGAAATTGGGATTTCGTAGAGATATTTGTCAACTCTGGTAATCTTGTTGAGTTCTTCATATGGTTGTTCATCAGATAGTATGGCTACAACAGAGCCTAGTTTTGTAGTATGAACTGTAACAGATGGTGGAGTGTCAGCATCACTAGAAATTAGTATTCTGGCAATGTTTTCGTCACACTTGTCATATGAGACCTCGTTAATTGTTAGTGAAGTTCCAAGAATTCCTGCGAATCCTCCACTTGCACCTGTACCTACACCAGTATTACCACGACTACCACTACTATCTCCAGCAGATGCTCTAGCTTTTCCAGATACTGACTTGTTTGAAAAGTGATCTGATTCAAACACTACTACACAAAAGTCATCATTAGATGGAACATTTGATAGTACAGTATCAATTCCAGTTATCCATTGTCCATCTTCAAAAGTACGTATCGTTACATCGATACAACCGTTAGATAAAATTACAACATCACTAGAAGTTGTTTTTGGAATCTTTACTGTTACTTTTGGTTTGGCATCAAAGTTTGCTTCATCTCCCCAATTGAATCCAAGCTCTTTTTCTTCAAATTGATACTTTATATCGAGGAACAATAATGGTTCATCATTAATTCCACCAATTAAGAGTGTAGGCGTGTTAATAGGATCATCATCAATTTCAATAACTATCCAGTCATTTTCTGGTGCTCCAACAGATGAAGCAGTTGATTTTGATGGCAATTCTAGTTTTAGCAGACCACCAAAGTCAGGTATTAATTCTTCTTCAACAGGTAGAATTATTGTTTGTCCTGGAATAATTCTTTCAAGTGGAGGAGTTGATACAACTTGGTGAGTAGTAGTTTCTTTTGTTACAATTGTTGGAATTATTGCAGTAAAGTCAATTTCCTTAGACATAGGGAATTTCTTAAGATTCAACAAGTCTATGAAAGTAGAGCCATCAATATCAAGGATAGTTTTAGTAGTTACTTGAATTGATACTTGATTTTCTGTAGCAGTAATAATTCCACTTGGATTATTTTTACCAGAAAACAGAATTTCTGGCAAGTCGTCTGGATCTTCTATATCGGTTTTTGTATCTTTATCTACAATAGTTGCATTGAATTTCTTTAGGTTAATTATTTCACCTGGAGATAACTCTGGAGATTCAGTTCCAGTTGTGGGTTCAGATGTGGATATAGTTTCAGTCTCAATTAGTGTAAAGATTACAGTAGGATCTTGGTTTAGAGTTGATAGTGTTGCAGAGGATTTAGTAATTGTAGCAGTGAAAGTATCTGGAACAGTAGTAATTTCAATGTCATATTGTGCAAATGGAATTGGGGTTAGAGTGATGATTCCAGAAGAAGGATTAGTATCTCCAATTCCATTATCAGTAACTGATAGAGAACCAGTACCAGTTGATGGATCAGGTGTAACGCGATATGTTGCAACCTCGGATACGGAGGAAGTGCTTGTTATTTGAATAGATAGTGAGCCTGTTGGAGCTGCACTTGCTACTACACTAACTGGTGTTATTACTACATTTCCAGCGATATTAGATACTGGGTTTGTTAGCTCAACTGTTGGAGTATTTCCAAGTCCTAATCGTGGAGATATGAAAAGTATAATAATATTTCCTGGATTTACTGGTACTGATACAGAATCAACTGTTCTTGATGGATTAGTAATTGTAAAGTCAGATGCTGATACAGTAGTAGGATCAATTGATTCTGAGAAGGTAACTCTGATTTGAGAAGTTGAAATTACTGCTGCTGAATCTAGTGTTGGGGGAGTTATGAATTCACCTATAGTTACGCCGTCAAGTATGGTTGGAGCATCAGTGAATGTCATTGTCTTTGACATTGTAGCGCTGTCAACCACTGTTGGAGCATCAGTGAATGTCATTGTCTTTGACATTGTAGCGCTGTCAACCACTGTTGGAGAATCAGACTCTA
>JADFLN010000084.1 GCA_022564385.1 Nitrososphaerota archaeon
CAAGATCGAGTATTTTCTAAATGGACCTGGTTCATCATGTAATGATTCTGAAGTAATCTTTGGAAATAATGAACAATCATTTGATATTCAAACTAATGTGACTCATGCAAGTCCATCAACAGAAGGTAGAGTTGTTGAAAAATCAATTCTTCGAAATAAATCAAAATCTCTTTTCAAAGGAATGATTAGAATTGAAAAAAATGCAACAAAATCAAATTCATTTTTGTCAAGTCGTTCTATTCTACTTGATAAAGATGCAAAGTCTGACGCTATCCCTGGATTGGAGATTTTAACTAATGATGTTAAAGCTACTCACTCTGCATCTGTTGCCCAAATAGATGAAGAACAACTCTTCTATCTTAACACAAGATGTCTAAGTCATGCTGAAGCTGAACGAACAATTATTGAAGGATTCTTAGAACCACTTTCAAGAAAGATGTCTTATCAAGTAAGAGCATGGATTGCTTTTCTGATTGAATCCAAATGGGCGGATCATGAATTAACTATTAACACTGATGAGGAATTAGCCAAGTTTGTTGAAGTTGAAGAAACACGCTACAACGAAAATGCCGAAATCGAGCAGCACTACAAGTATAGGTGAGTTTTCTGTCTGAATGGGTTAAGGCTTGTAATTTGGATCAGGTAAAAGACGGTGAACTTTTTGGATTTACTCATGATGATAAGAAAATTCTTCTAGCTAATCTCAAAGGAAAAATTCATGCAACGGATCTTATCTGTACTCATGCTAATGCAGATCTTTCTACTGGATTTCTAAGTGAAGAAGGTGTAAGATGTCCACTACATCTTTCTGTTTTCAATTTAGAGAATGGGGAACCACAAAATCTTCCTGCCGAAAATCCACTTAAAGTATACAATGTTAAAATAAACAACAACGAGATTTACGTGGAGGTTTAAAACATGCAAAGCATACAATCATCTTTTGAAAGCCTAAGAAAAGATTTCCCAATTCTTCAGAGAACTGTTAGAGACAACAAACGTCTTGTCTATCTTGATAATGCATCTACAACACAAAAACCCAATCAAGTAATTGATGCTATTAGTGATTATTATAGAAATTATAATTCAAATATTCACAGAGCAGTATATGCTTTAGCTGAAGAAGCAACTGAAGCATATGAGAAAACTAGGGATAAAATTGCTACTTTTATCAACGTTAAAGATCGTCAGGAAATTATTTTTGTTCGAGGAACTACTGAGGCAATTAATCTTATTGCATATGCATGGGGAAGATCTAATATCAAAGAAGGTGACATTATTGTTACTACTGAATATGAACACCATAGCAACATTGTACCGTGGCAACTTCTTACACAAGAGAAAAGTGCCAAATTAGAATACATTGGAATGGATGATAACGGAGAATTAATTTTGGATGATCTTGACAAATATCTTGCAACCGGTAAAGTCAAACTTGTAACCTTTAGCCTAATATCAAATGTACTTGGAACAATTACTGATGTTACAAAGATTATTGAAAAGTGCAAGGCGGCTGGTGTTCTCACATTGATTGATGCTGCTCAGGCAGTACCACACATGAAAGTTGACGTTGAAAAACTAGGATGTGACTTTTTTGCATTTTCTGGACACAAGATGCTAGGTCCTACAGGAATTGGTGTTTTGTGGGTTAGAAAATCAGTTCTAGAGACTATGAATCCATTTCATGGTGGTGGTGACATGATTAGAGAAGTTCACAAATATGAGACTACATGGAATGATTTACCATACAAATTTGAAGCAGGTACTCCAAACATCGCAGATGTTATTGGATTTGGAGCCGCCATCGATTATCTTACAAAGATTGGAATGGATAATGTGCGAGAACACGAAATTGAATTAACAAAATATGCTATGGAAAAATTATCAGCAGTTAAAGGAATTCTTATCTATGGCACAAAAGATATTTCAAAACGTGGTGGAGTTATATCATTTAATTTTGCAGATGTACACCCTCATGATGTTGCACAAATTGTTGATGGGGAGGGAATAGCAGTTCGTTCTGGTCATCACTGTGCACAAGTTTTAATGGAGCGATTAAATGTTGCTGCAACATCGAGGGTTAGCTTTTACATTTACAATACCAAAGAAGATATTGATGCACTAGTGACTTCATTAAATAAAGTAGCAAAGGTTTTCAAATTATGAGTGGCAATGCAGACATTTATCATGAGATGATTATTGATTATTCACGACATCCAACAAACTACGAGACAGAAGATCAGCGAAAGCTTGAAGATTCATTCTTCAAAAATACAGATGTAATATTCCATGATTCAAATCCATTATGTGGTGATAGTATTGATATTGGTATGAAAATTGATGATAACAAAGTTACTGATATTAAATTTTCTGGAAAAGGTTGTGCGATTTGTATGGCCTGCTCTTCAGTCTTAACTGAAATAGCCAAAGGTAAGAGCCTTGATGATGTAAGGAAAATTGAGAAAAATGATATTTTAAGTGAATTAGGTCTTGAACAACTTCAAGCTGTACGAATAAAATGTGCTTTGCTTTCACTTAAAGTGCTTAAATCTGCTCTTTACACATATCTTGCAAAACATCTTGATGATTCTCAAGATGCAGATAAATTAAAAGAAGATGCAGCAAGTTTGTATTAGCATGAGCGATTTTACTCCTGTAATCCCAGTTGTACTACAAATAAGAAAAATAATATTTGAAAAATTTAATGATATTGAAACAAAATTCACAAATGATGAAATTTTTGAGATCCTCAAAAAAAATGATGACATTGATCCCTCTTGGATAATTGATGACGTTGAATTATTTTTCAACAAAATTTGTGATTCTGGCCTTGCAAGAAACATTGCACAAAATTTTACAACTATTTGGCTAAAGCTATTTGAACCTGTTGAAAAACTTCACTGCAATACTTGTAACCAAGATATCTACCTTGGAACTTCTGAAGAAAGAATTTGTCCAAACCCTTCTTGTAAATCTTCTATTTAGATCTGTATTTTGTTGCAGCATCTTCAAGTGCTTTAATCATTGGTAGTTTTTCTCCTGTAAGATAAAGTACCAATGCGCCACCTGCAGTACTGGTGTGATTAATTTTGTCTGCTAATCCTTGTTGTTTTAGTGCAGTTACCAAGTGTCCTCCACTGACAATTGTTGTTGCCATGGAGTTTGCAACTGAATTGAGTAATTCTCTTGTTCCGTAACTAAAATTCTCTTTTTCAAAAAATCCTGCTGGTCCGCTAATAAATACAGTCCCTGCACCTGAAATTAATTTTGAATAATATTCTACAGTCTTTGGACCCAAATCATAAATTTTATCACCTTTACCCATTTCCCTCACATCCATCTCTACCCTTTCTCCATCTTTGTCAATTGCAATATCTACTGGTGTGGCAAAAACGTCTGGATATTCTCCTATCAAAGAGTGTGCTTTAGCTACCATCTCGTCTTCTCTTTTGATACCGAGAGGAGCTTTGATTCTGGCTTGTGCACGCATAAACACATTCCCAATTAACCCTGTTAACAGAACATGATCAGCACGACCGTTTTGAATCAATAACTTGATTGCTTCTAGTCTATCTGGTATTTTTGAGCCTCCAAGAACAATCACATGTGGTGCTTTAGCAACAGTCATTATCTCATCTAGATTTCTAACTTCTCTCTCTACACTTCTTCCTGCACATGCTGGCAAAACTTGTGGAAAACCAACAATTGATGGATGTGATCTGTGTGCACTAGGAAATGAATCCAGCACACAAAGATCAAATAATTTAGATAAACGACTAACCATAATTGTTTTGGCAGCGTTCTCTGGTGTAAACTCGTAATTTTCTTCAGCACATAATCGAAGATTATCTAAAAGTAGAATATCACCATCCTCTAGATTCTTAATTGCATTTTGTGCAGCTTCACCAATTACATCTTCAACATATTTTATTTTTCTATTCATAAATTTTTCAAGAACTTTTGCATGTTCATTCATTCCAGTATAATCCTTGTTTCCAACTCTGCCTTGATGTGATGCGATTACTACTTTGGCGTCTTTTAATGACTTTAAAGTTTCAGTAGCTTCTTCAATTCTTTTAGTACCTAAAATTTCCATTGTTTCTGGATTTATTGGGCAATTCATGTCAACTCTCAAAAAAATAGTCTTGCTTTTTAGGTCAAAATCATCTAATGTGAGTACCTTCACAATTTTTCTATTATACTCCCGGTTAAATTCTTTGAGTCGATCAGAATTATTTTCACAATCTTATTTCCAAACAGGCTTTGCACTTTCAAAACTTATCTATTGATAAAAATTAAAAGCTACGTACTTGAGGTTTAATTAATTGCAAAACTGGATTTTTAATATTAGGTCACGTTCATTTGTATTACTAACACTCTTGTTTCTAGTTTTATCTGCTTTTGTATACTTTGAAGTAACTGAAATTTTTGATCAAAGCATTATTTCTTTTTTCTCTCAAAATGTGGGAAATCCTACATTAGACCTTACTATGCAGTATATCACAGAAAGTGGCGAGGTTTTATGGATGCTGGGATTTGGAATTCTACTGTTAATTATTCGAAAAACCCGTAGAATTGGAATAACTCTGATGATTCTATTTGTGCTTTCAACATTACTTACAGGTTATATCAAATGTGGAATTGATAGGGATGGTCCTGATTTTGAGTATGAGGGTGCGCCATTCCCTGTGACAATTAGTCGTGATACATATGCATTATTTTGTGAGGGCGGTTCTAATGCATCATTTCCATCTGGCCATGCAGCTAGATCTATGATAATTGCAATAATTTTGGCTTATGCACTTTCAGAGCGATTTCCTCGAGGTGCATATTTACTATTTCTCTACCCTGTGTTGATTTCAATCAGCAGAATCTATGTCTTACAACATTTTCCTATGGATGTCATTGGAGGGACAATCATTGGGATAATGCTTGCTGGAGTGATGGCAAAGAGAACAAAACTTTACCAAATTTTTGATAAATCAAAAACCTAATTCTGCTAAAGTATTGCTACTTATCAAAACTATTGCAAAATGATCTTTATCATGGTGATAAGTCCAATATTTAATATCCCGAATTTCATTTTTTTGTCTTAGTCCTTGTGTTACTCCTGTTGTTACTGTATATCCAATTCTTTTTGCAATCCTTGATTCTTTTGGCATCAAAACCTTGAATCCCTCTTTTCTATTTTCAAATCCAAGTTTTACCATATCCTTAACTGCATCTGATGCATCTTTTTCATCTTTTAGAACATATGTCTTTAATATCGGCAAATTTTTTGGATGAAAATCCATAATTTTAATGAAATCTCTTGACTAATATTTTTTAAAAAATAATTTTTACGATCAAACTTGGTTAATTTTCTTAACTGTTAAGTCAAATCCTGATCATATTAACAACTTAACCAGCTCTATTGTTTTGATTGAATTATGGTATCATTAGAAAAACAAGTAGTTCAATTACGCCAAAAGAAACAAGCAACAACAAATCTTAGAAAAAAAGCTGAAAAACAACTCATACAAGTCCGTTCAATTGAAAGACGTTCTTCTACAGGTCTAAACTCAATAGATAGAAAAATGGAATCTGAACGTGAAAATGCTTCTGATACCTCTGAAATTCTTACTCGAAAAACCTCTCAATTAGAAAGCATTGAAAGGCTAGTGGCAGCTGCTGAGGAACGAATAACTAGAGAAAAAGAGACAATTGAGCAGACCGAACAAGAGATAGAGTTCTCTGAAAACCCCGAAGAAAAGCAGAGTGCTGAGACTAGATTACGATCTTTAAATGATGATGTTCAAGAACTAATTTCTGAGATTAAAAGTAGACAAAAAACAGCCAAAAAGATTTCAAATGATATTTCTATATTTACTGATTTAAAATCAAAGATTACTTCAAAAATACAAAAACAATCTAAATCAAAACCATCTTTACGCGAAACAATGATTACCAGTCATAAGGCTGCTGAAAAGTTTGTAAAAAACTTGGAAAGCCGAACAAATGCCGAGGAATCTGCTAGAAAAGCATTAGAAAAAGTATCTAAAGAATTACAAGAACTCTTGACAAAGAAACGTCAAGCAGCTAAAAAGAGACCAACTAAAAAGACAGTAGCTAAAAAGAGACCAACTAAAAAGACAGTAACTAAAAAGAGACCAACTAAAAAGACAGTAACAAAAAAAAGACCAAATAAAAAGA
>JADFLN010000085.1 GCA_022564385.1 Nitrososphaerota archaeon
CAAACTGATGAGCTTGATGAGTTTGAAGTAAAGGCAGTAATTGCAGCTGATGGAGTAAACTCAGAAATTGCAGAGATGGTTGGTGCTAGAAAAAAATTCACAACTGAACAACTATACCAGGGAGTTAAAGTCATAGTAAAATTACCTGAAGAAATTATTGACGAAAGATTTGCCATATCATCTGATGAAGGTGCTGCACATCTTTTTGCTGGTGATATTACTCTAAATCATATTGGTGGCGGATTTCTGTATACTAACCGTGATACACTTTCAGTGGGAGCTGTCTATCATCTTGATTCACTACTTAGAAATCCAGCAGAACCATACACATTGATTGATACTTTACTGAAAAATCCAATGGTTAGTGAATTTATCAAAGATAAAGTTCCAATTAAACCAGACATTGATAAGAATCTGTCACAAGAAGAAAAACTTCGAATTCGTTTTGGTGTAGCAAAATTGATCAAAACTTGGTATGATATTCGAGAAGCAAACTTTTCTCCTAGTGGTCGAGAGAGATTAATTGAATCTGGCAAATACAAAGATGCAGAAGATATTCAATCAACATTATTATCTATTCAAGAAAAAATGTCTGAAAAATTTGGCGTTACATTTGGAACAGATTATCTTGAAGATGAATATGGTGCAAAACTAGTTCCAGATGGAAAAAGATGTAGAATGAAAAAACCGTTCTTTAAGAATATTTTATTTATTGGCGATGCAGCAGGCAGAGGAGTTTTTGTTGGTCCAAGAATTGAAGGTATCAATGTAGGTATAGATGATGGAGTACATGCAGCAAATGCAGTAGCAAGAGCTCTTGATAAGAATGATTTCTCTAATTCTCTTGGTGAGTCTTATTCAAAATCAATAGAACATAGTCCATATACTGTAGATATGAAACAAATAGACAAGGATTATCTAAAGATCTTTTTAGATGCAGCAAAAGATGTCCCCACGGATATAATTGGCGTTCGCTATGGCACAATTCTAAAAATGATGTCTAGTGATACTTTTAGAGGCATTGCGATAAAATTTGCAAACATTATTGGTTATGATAAACTCATACCAATAATAGAGTCTGAAGAAACCTACGTTAAAGTACCAACAATACTTGCAGAAAAACTAGGAAAATCAATCTCTGCATCCTATTTACCTACAATTCCACCTATAGCAGATAGAATTGCCAATCTCAATTATAATGATGATAACCTTGCTCACATCAAGGTTCTAAATTCTAGTAGTGAGTTCATGAAAAAAATGGTAATTCTCTGTCCTTCCAAATGTTATAGTGAAGAAGGCGGAAAGGTGATTATTCAGCATGAAGGATGCATAGATTGTGGAACATGTTCACAAGAAACAGAATGGCATCACCCTCGTGGCGAAAAAGGAATTCATTATCAATACGGTTAGAAATTTACACTGTAAGTTTGATGCTTTTTAGCTCATCATATGCTTCTCTCATTTTATTGTAAAATTCAATCACAGTTGGAGGAAAGATTGAAAATGCTATGTAAAAGTCCTCAGCTTCTCTAAGATATCGCTTTATTTTTTCCTGTCTTGGAATTTGAGAGATAAATCTCATATTGTTTAATCTATCTGAGAGCTTGATGATTTTTACATCATAATCGGCTTTTATAAGATCAGTACAATACTCAAAAAATCTTGCAGTTTGTTTTTCCTCATCATTGACACCAGAATAATTTTCTAAAGGTTTTGTTTTCAAAGTCATGGCTATGTTGTAAACATAATCTCCACATCTATGCTGAAAGTATGCATCAAATCCGTATGCTTTGGAAGCATACACATCTAAAATCTTGTCATTGTCTTCCATTACATCATGTAAAATAGATGAAACAATTTGTAGACTAGTAAGTAGTTTACCTGTTTTTTTGTAATGTAATATTACATCAATAGTTACAGGCCAAACATGTGTTTCTAGAAATGATGATTTTCCATCTTCTCTAACTACTCCTGAATGAACTTCATCAGCTAGTTCTATAGCTCCTTCAACAAAACTGTCTATCCTAATTTTTGCCTCATTTTCAATGACATTCAAAAGTTCTTCTTTGGTTACAGAACATACTTTCATCATTGTAGTATCACTCCATCATTCAAAAACATGATCCTTAACATGATATATCAAACCATCAGATAGAATAGAAATCAGCTGAATTTTTTGTATAATCCAGGTGGGAAAAATTTGGAAACAGTGTTTTCACCTATGTCACCATCACAAGCAGCAAGTTTCATTGCAATTCCAGGAGGTATTTCTTTTCCCTTACTGATAAATTTCTGAGCCTTTGCATCCCACTTTTCACATTTTTTATCAGATTGTGCATGAGATACATCAAATGTTCTATCAGTTTTGGTGTAATCTACAATCTTTTCATCAGTGGATGAACCATCATTAACTATAATTGGAATATTTTCATTGATTGGAGATTCATCATCAATTCTTGGTAGCTTGCCAAACTTGTCAAAATCTTTTTGAATTACAGCATCAGCAAATCCATATTTTATATTAAGTTCTTGATTCAATTTGATCATCTCAACTCTAGTCATTGAAGCATATTTGACATATTCCTGAAATGCCTCCAGATATGTTCCCCCTTGATCAATAACTGCTTGATGTGCTGCTTTTGCAATCTTTACTTTCTCATACATGTAATTGAATTGATCCCAGTAAATTCCATGATGTGTTGCATTAACTCCAGTTAGATAACCTGCAAAAGCGTTTCTTGGAGTAAATGATTCATAATTTTTATTCATTCTGTCAAGCTGATCTTGAAGTTTTTGCTTTGAAATCTTTCGTTGTTCGTCAATGAATTTTTGTTCTTCAGTTTTTTCTAGATTTTTTCCCTCTCTAAGTTCGGAAAGAATTTTTTTTGAAAGTTCTATTCTCTCAAGCATTTGTTGTGCTACAGAACTAGTCTTAATTTCATCTCCGGTTATTGAATTAAACTCAAATTGTGAATCATTAGTTTGGGCTACTGCAAAATTATTTGTATAAAATATTAACAAAGCAAAAAGTGGAATCAAAAAATAAACGCTTATAGTCTTTTTTTGTTTTTCCACACTGATGGAAAATTCAGAATTTATTTAGTAAATTCGTGTGATAAAGTAGTAATCTTTAACTATAATCACACGTGAAATTTTGTCTAATTTGTTATAATAGGTATTCGACATAGGATTATGAAATTGAGGAATCTAAAATCGATGAAGATGATGCCGTTGATGAAGAAACTGATGAGTTAGAAGTTTCAAATATTGAAGTGCGTTTCTTGACAATGGTTATAGTAACTACAAGGCCAAAAAATATCAATATATGAATAATAATTAATTCCAGCATGTGTGTTCTAATTTCACAAAGTCTCTTAAGAATTAAACCAAAGTTTTGAACACAAATTTTCATTTAACAATAAGCAGTAATTGATGGGATTTGAACTAATTCTGGGAATTCTACTGACTTGTTGATTTTACATTTGTAAAGCATATATTTTTAATACATCTCTCTGAAAGTTAGTTATATTGATGAGCCAATCAATGTGGATTGGAATTGTAATTACAGTATTCTTTATAGGAATGGGAGGTACATATCTAATTTTTCATACTGGGAGTTCTGATGTACCTGGAAATTTTAACATGATCGAAAATACTCAACATGCAGAAGAAATGGCAGTTATGATGAATGCAAATCATGATTTTACTATGGAAATGATGTCTGTAATGATTGAAGATCCTGCTTTGCAATTACAAATGATAGGTCACCTGGCAGAAAATCCAGAAGCTATGAAACAGATTATGAATCTGGTAAATCAAGAAATGATAATGTCTACTATGCCTGATTCTGATCAAATGCAAATGATGGAAAATATGATGGCAGACATGATGCAAAGAATGCAAACTGATCCTGAACTGGAACAAGCAATGATGGAACACATGGATAGAATGAAATCATCTAGAGATGCCATGATGGGTACTGATGATTCTATGATGAATGGCATGATGGATACAAAAACAGATTTTCCTTCAAGTGCGACTCAACAAGAAAAAGATAATCTCGAAAATGAATTTGGTTTATGTACTTCTGATTGGTACATAACTGGATATTTCCTACCTATTGAATCAGATTATTCTGGAAAATCAGTTGAGATTTCTGTAGATGGAGTTAAGCAGTTCTATTTGGAAGATTTCTTGGAAGTTGTCAAAATAGAGGGATGGGGAAGAACAAATGCTGGTAATTATCTAGGTTGGTATCATGGTGCTTTTACCATATCTGATAGATATCTTGATGCTTACAATAATGATCTTGTAGTTGGAATGGTTGCAGTAGATGATTCGGTCATTAAACATGGTTCTGAATTAACTATTCCCACTTTACCCGAACCCTGGAATAATATGGTTTTTTCAGGTTCAGATGAAGGTCCTTCAATAATTGGAAAATACATTGATGTGTTTACTGGCGAAGGAATAGATGCAGAAAATGAAACATTTAGAATTACAGGTTATGACAATCAAGTATGTGTGCAAAATTAGATAAACTTTAGAATTGCATTAAACAATACAGGTAACATTAAATTAAAAAGTATTTTTATGCGTAACCATCTTTCACTAAACTATATTTAGCCTCTAAATCACAATCTATGCGGGATTATCTGATATAATTAGTAAATTAGTTCAAGTCTTATACACGTCGCTAAAACATCAAAACCATAGAATTCTCTAATACTTTCAAATCAACTGTTTTGTCTAGTCATAACTACTGCATAGTTATTTCAAAGATTTACGCAAAATATCATTTATCACTCTAGAGAAACTAACTGATTTGATAGATTCTTTAATTTTTTTGGCTTGAATTGCTCTGAGTTTTTTGATGTTATCATCATCTAATATTATGGTAATTCTTTTAGCCATTATTTTTTACTCCTCATTCCCAAATGAATTTTCATCATCATTTCTTTTCTTTACATCAAAAAATGAACCACAATCTTTGCAAAACATTCCATAATTTTCAATGTGAACCGATATGTTGTCACAGTTTACACAAATTTTCACTGCATGGTTTACAGTTTTTTTATCTAATTCCTGTAGAATTTGACATTGTTTTGTACTCGTCATATTCATATTATTATAATAAATGCATTTATTCACAACGTCTCATATGCAATTATTTGCAATCATCGCTTGAAATTATTTTTAATTAAAATTCTATCTAAATAATTAATTTAATACTCAGTCATACCATAATTATAGACGTGATCAAAAAGAAAACAACTACAATCACATTTAGAATTGATGGGGAAATTGACAATAAACTAAGGAAGATAGCCGAAGACCAGAATTTGAGTCTAAATACATTGGCAAATCAGATTTTGGGAAATTATGTTCAGATTGAAAGGTACATGGAAAAATTTGGGATATTGATGATGAGTCAAGATGCCTTTTTAGCTATTCTTGATATTCTTGACGAAAAACAAATAATCCAACTAGCGTCAGATGTTGGCTCAAGGGAACCAAAGGAATTCATTCTCTTCAAATGGAAAGACATGAATTCTGAAATTGTTACTGATTTTATTATAATGTATTTTGAACATTGTGGGTATGGAACTTGCGATTTGGAAAAAACTGAAAGCGAAGTTGCAATTAGTATTCACCATAAATTTGGTAAAAAAGGCACAACTTTTTTAAAGACATTTTTGGAATCATTAATTCAATCTACTCTAGACACACCCTGTAAAACAATAATCACTGAAGATTCGGTCACCATTAGATTTTCCAAGTAAATCAAGTGCTTGCAAATGCTTGCAAACTAAACGTCCTGACTAAATACAATTTTGAGATGTTTTAATTCATGGAAAATCGTAATTGTTGTGTTTGTAATTGCTTGATACATCCATATCATAGTGATTGTGGAACGTGTGAATGTAAATTATATTGTGAGATTAAATCATAATGGGATATTCTTGTAAAGGCGTATGTGAACGCCTTAAGGGGAAAAGCATTCCCAATGGATCTAGATATGACTCTGGACAAAAAAGATGCACTTTATGTTGCCTCTTTTTTACCATCAAAAGTAGTAGATGTCCTTGTTGCAGTGTTTTTTTGAAAACAAAACCAAGGAATAAAAA
>JADFLN010000086.1 GCA_022564385.1 Nitrososphaerota archaeon
AAAAGAAGCATAAACAAGAAAAAATAAAAATAGAAAAAGGTCAAAAAAATATTAATTTAAAAACTACAACACAAAAACTTGAAGAAAAGTCAGATAAGATAATTTCAGAGATACCAAAAGTAGAACCTGTAGAGATACCAAAAGTTTCCAAGGCTGGATTTTTTAAAATAAAATTAAATAAACAGAAAAAACAAACCAAAGAAACTTCAAAGGATGAGACAAAACAAGTGGGTCCAAAAATCAAAAGTGACCCAGTAATTGCTCTAATTGCTGGTACGATATTTGTTTTTATTTTTATAGGACCATTTTATTTTCTTTCAGGTTTTAGTGCTGGTGCAATGATTCTAGGTGGCGCACTGGTAGCTTATCAAATGTGGGATGCAAAGCGTTGGTCAAAATCAGATTTTAGATCTCGAAAACATGCACCAGGTATTTTTTCAGTACTACTTTTAACACTACCATTTGCTTTTGGAGGACTACTTGCATTTGAAGGGTATTCGATGTGGGAGTCAGCATACAGATCAATGATCTTATGGGGATTCACAATTACATTTTGGAGTGTTATGTTGATGATACCTCTAGCACTGTATAGCAAAAATAAAGAAGATCACATGAAACTTCCTCATAAATTTCCATTAATCAGTGTACTAATTCCTGCATATAATGAAGAAAAAGTAATTGCAAAGACGATAGAAAGTGTCTTGGAAATTGATTATCCAAAAAAAGAAATTATTGTGATTGATGATGGAAGTAAAGATAACACATTGGTAATTGCCAAACAATATAAAAAAAAGGGAATAAAAGTTTTGCATAAGGAAAATGGAGGTAAAGCATCAGCACTTAATTATGGAGCATCCTTTGCAAGAGGAGAATTTTTGGCGATACTTGACGCAGATACAATTGCAGGAAGAAGTTCATTAAAAGAATCAATCAAAGTTTTTGAAGATGATTCTAATGTAGGCGGAGTGGCAGGTAACATAAAGATAAGAAACAAAGTTAATTGGATTACGTGGTGTCAAGCACTTGAATACATCGTGGGATTACAAATTGCCAGAAGAGCATTTGACATGTTTGGTGCGATAACAATTGTCCCTGGTGCATTGGGTGTTTTTAAAACATCTGCACTAAAAGAGGCTGGAATGTACGATAAAGCAACACTCGTGGAGGATTTTGATGCTACCGTTAAAGTTCTCAAATCAGGTCAAACAGTTAGAGGAACTGCAAAATCATTAGCATACACAGAAGCTCCTGAATCAATAATGGGATTTATCCGGCAAAGAAAACGCTGGTACCGTGGCAATCTCCAAGTCTTATTTAGACACAAAGATGCATTATTCAATCCTCGTTTTGGCTTTTTACAAAAAATTGCATATCCATACATGATTATCACGATGCTTATTTTACCGATAACTGGTTTTATCATGCTAGCCTCTGTAATTTTGGCCATAATTGAAGGTGATCTTTTGTTTGTGGGCGGCTCAATGGCATTCTTTATAATCTTACAATATTTGTTGACTTCATTGGCAGTTAGAATGGATGGGGATGATCCAAAAATTATCTTTTTTGCTATTTTTTCTATTTTTGGATTTAAACAATTACAAGATGGATTGTTGTTGCAACAATTGTTTGCACAGTTATTTAAAAGAAAAGCAAAATGGACAAGTGTAGAAAGGGTGTGATTCAATGAATAACAAAAAATTAAACTTGTTTTCAAGAAAATTTATCTACTTACTTACAATGTCTGCATTTTTGTCTTTGATTTTGTTGAACTACACATTATCATTTGCAGAAGAAACAGGATCTATTGATTTAGAGATAAAATTTGTAAATAATGATCGTATTAGTAATTGGCAAACCGTTCTTAAAATATTTCAAGATGGGGATATCAATCCTTATAGAATAATTGAGTTTCCAGAATCAAATCCCTATGTGATAGATTCGTTACCTCTAGATCACAAATACACAGTCAAAATTTATGTAAATGATATGTATGCAGGTGAGGGATTTTTATCATTAAAAGATGCTACAGCGAAAATGGATGTCGGTATACCACTTCAGGCAGGAATGCAGTTCATAGTATTATACAATGATAATGAAACCGCAATACAAGATGCGACAGTGTCTATAAAATCTCATGAAGGTAATGAATGGGCTGCCGGAAGTACAAACTCTGCTGGCAAAACATTAAGATTTTGGCTACAATCAAACACTGCTACAGAAGATTATTACATAGCTGAAGTTTCGTTAGGAGTTGGTTTAGTCTATGAGTATGGGCCTATAACTTATTCTCCAGGGGTTATGGGGGACATTAAAATAATAACACCGTGGGCTAGTAATATTGAAAACCGTGTAACGGTTAAGGTTTACAAAGATGCATCACAAAAAGTAACAAGATCTGATGGTGCATTTTACGTAGAACTGCATGATTCTAAAACTAATAAAGTAAAAACGTCTTCTGTTAATATACGTGGAGAAGCTCACTTTTCAAATTTTAAAGTAGACCAATATACAATTGTAGTGTTCAAGAAATCGGATGATCCCAATATAGAATCAGAGGTATGGGCTAGCAGAAACATGCCAATCATCGGTGATGAGGGAACTATACAAATTTTCAAAACAGGTGTATTTTTTCAGACTTCCACAATAACTTGTAACTGTGTTGCATTTAGATTAGATGATGTTCAGGACTATTATCTTCGTGATGCTCAATTAGACATTATGGGATTATTCCAGCAAAAGAAAGCAGATCTAACTGTTGGAATAATTGGCAGTGCATTTGGAGAGGATCTAATCCTATTGGATTTTCTAAATAGAGGGGTGTCTAACAAATACCCTACACTAGAAATTGCAAGTCATAGTTATACTAATGCACTTCTTACAAGTTTAGATAAAAATGAACAACAGATACTTCTTGAAAAAACAAACCAAGTAATTTATGATAAGTTAAATGTCAATCCCAAAGTTCTCATCCCTCCATTGAACCTCTTCAACGATGAAACTTTGGAACTTTTACCTGAATTGGGCATTACACACATAACTGGACATATTGAAGAGAATCATTCCCCACCGTATCTTGGGGAAGATTTGGATATTTTTTATTTTCCTGCAAACACACATACTGCCAAATTACAACTAGATGGGGTTACATGGGAAAAAAAGAAACGCTCTGTACTACTTGATGAAATCCGTGATTTTATTGGCAAGTATGGTTATGCTGAAGTTATGATGCATCAATATGAATTCTCAATTACTGAATTTGGAGCATATACAGGTGAAACAGACAAACAAATGATTGGGGAAGTTGGAACTCTAATTGATGAGTTAAGAGATTTAGGAATTGAGATTGTAACAATTAGTGAGATTAATGAACATGTGATTAAACCAATTGAACAAACAAGTGTAAAGAAAGCAGATTCTCAACTAGATGCTAAAAGTTGTGATTGTGTGGCATTTAGATTTTCACCAGTACAAGATTATTGGTTAAATGATGTCCAAATTGGAATATTAGATACATTTGCACAAAGAGATGCTCCTGTCACAATTGGTATCCTGGGGAATCTTTTTGGTAGTGACATAAAAATTGTCAATTATTTAAAAAATAGATTGGCAGAAGATAATTTAATTGAAGTTGCAAGTAATGGATGGAACTATGAAAGTATTACAGAATTGACAGCCGAAGAACAGAACTTTTCAATAAATCTAAGTATTGATAAAATTTCAAATATTCTAAATATAGAAACAAATGTGTTTATTCCTCCATACGATAACTTTAATGAAGATACTATTACTGCACTTCATAAAAACAATATAGAGTATATCAGTTCAAACATTAGAAATGATCCTCCACCATATCAACTAACAAACTTGGAATTATATCATTTTCCAAGTGGCACTGCAACAGGCCAATTTAATGCAATAACAGGAATCATTGAAGTGAATCCTTATGAAGAAACATATGCCGAAGTACAAAAAAATCTCAAGGAACATGGCTTTTCAGTAGTCACAGTTGATGCATCTGCATTTTCTGTAGTGAACAATGGCAATTATGTAAACCAAATAGATGAAGAAAAGATAAACGAACTTGAATTGCTCATACAAAAAATTCAAGGAGATGGATTGAAGATTGTTTCAGTAGGAACAATTGACCGTAATTCAGGGGGCATTGAAATACCCGAATGGATTAAAAATAATGCCGGATGGTGGTCAGGTGGACAAATAGACGACAATACATTTGTTCAAGGAATTCAATATTTGATAGGAAACGATATCATACGATTCCATTCATCAGACACATCTACATCTGATTCCTCACCTACAATTCCTTCTTGGATTAAAAATAATGCCGGATGGTGGTCACAAGGAGTTCTCACAGATTCAGATTTCGTTTCTGCCATACAGTGGTTAATTATTAATGGAATAATCATTATTCCTGGAGAGAGTTCATCTTGAGTATTATCTTAAATTTATTGATCATATCTGCGATATCATTATCTGTTTTTTCTTATTCTGAGAGCAATGATGCTTTTGCAACTTTTCATTGCTCCCAACCATTTGCGCCCTTTGTAAACCTGAGTACATGCAATTTTAGCGGTCAAAAACTTTTTCAGATGAATTTAACTTCAGCAGATATGTCTGGAGTTAATTTATCCAACTCTGATCTTCAAAGAATTGATTTTACAAACACTATACTAACAGGAGCTGATCTCTCTGGATTTAGTTATTATCAAGGACTACTCATAGGGGCTGATCTCTCATGGGCTGACCTCTCAAATGCAAAAATTGAACAAGTGGCAATATTAAAAACAGACTTTTCTAATGCAATTTTACAAGGAATACATATTTCAAATTTGAGTGCTGAGGGTTCAAACTTTACAAGGGCTGATCTTTCAGGGGCAATTATAGTTGGTGCCGGTTTTTCAAACACTGTTCTTACTGAAGCTAATCTCTCTAAAGCTAATTTTGATGGGATTAATCTCTCAAATAGTATACTAAAAGGTGCAAAAATGAATGAAGTAAGCTTTGTAGATGCTACTCTTTCCGGTGCTGATCTTTCAGGTTCTGATCTTTCTGGAGCTGACTTGTCAAAAGCTCGATTTAGAGGAAGTAATCTCTCAAACACTATACTAACTGGAGTCATTTTGAATGGCACAGATCTTACAAATACAAATTTGTCAGGTGCTCAACTCTCTGGAGTTGATTTGACTTGGGCAGTTCCGAAGGGAGTGAATCTGTCTGGAGCTGACCTTTCAGATTCTAATCTTTCATATGTTGATCTCTCAGGTTCTATTCTCCGAGGGGCTAATCTATCTGGTGCTAATCTTTCTGGAGTTATTCTTAAAGGAGTAGATCTTTCCAATGTTGATCTTAAAGGAGTTAATCTATCTGGAGTTGACCTGTCTGGAGCAATCTTTGATGGAGTTGATCTATCTAATGCTATCTTGAGGCAAACTAACCTCTCTAATGCATCTCTAAAAGGGGCCAATCTATCTGGAGTAGACCTTACAGGAGCCATACTATCAGGAATTGACCTTTCTGACGCTGATCTAAGAGAGATTAATCTATCGGGAGTTGATCTTTCTGGAGCACTTCTTACTGGAGTTGATCTATCTAATGCTGATCTCTCTGGTGTAAATCTATCTGGAGCACTTCTTACTGGAGTTGATCTATCTAATGCTGATCTCTCTGGTGCAAATCTATCTGGAGTAGACCTTACACAGACTACCCTTACAGGAGTAAATCTTACCAATACTGTACTTGTTAACATTGACCTTACAGGACTAAACCTTGCGGGAGCTAAACTATCAGGAGCTGACCTATCTGACGCTGATCTTTCAGATGTTAATCTCTCAGGGGCTGATCTTTCAGGGGCAGACCTTGCAAGGGCTAAACTATCAAGAACTAATCTATCTGGTGCTGATCTTATAGGTACTAATTTTGCAAGTACAATC
>JADFLN010000087.1 GCA_022564385.1 Nitrososphaerota archaeon
CGAGGGCATATATTAGCGTTATGAATTTTTAAAAAAAACTATATTTTTTTGAATAAATTTTAGATCAGAATTCTTTGCTAAAAGCACATAAATCAAAGGTGTAAAAAGGTGAATTATGAAGATTACAGTTTCAGTTATCAAAGCAGACGTAGGTGGAGTTGGAGGCCATACAAAACCAAGTGATGGTTTAATTGAAGCAGTAAGAAACACTATCAAAAATTCAGCAGATCTATTAATTGATCATTACATCGGATATTGTGGAGATGACGTTCACATTGTAATGTCACACACACATGGAGTAAACAATCAACAAATTCACAAACTTGCGTGGGATTCATTCATGGCAGGAACACAAGTTGCAAAAGAAGAGGGTTTGTATGGTGCAGGACAAGACTTGCTGAAAGATTCTTTTTCAGGAAATGTGAAAGGTATGGGTCCTGGTGTTGCAGAATTAGAATTTGAAGAGAGACAAAATGAAGCATTCACAGTATTTGCAGCAGATAAAACAGAACCCGGTGCATTCAACTATCCAATTTACAGAATGTTTGTAGACGCATTAAGTAATACAGGTTTGATTGTAAATGAATCACTTGCCAGTGGTGTTAAGATAAACATAATGGATGTTGAAGAAGGAAAAATTGCTGAACTTGAATTATGGCAAGACAAACCAACAATTGAAGCCGCACTAATGTATCCAGGAAGATATGTTGTTGATTCAGTCACTACTAAAGAAGGAGAACCAATTCTTGCAGCATCTACGGATAGGCTACATAACATTGCAGGAACATATGTTGGAAAAGATGATCCAATATGTCTAATTAGAACACAAAAGAATTTTCCAGCTACAGAAGAAGTTGGAAGTGCATTTAACAATCCACATTATGTTGCAGGGAATACCAGAGGTAGTCACAACATGCCACTAATGCCTGTAAAACTAAACTCTGCAGCAACTATCAATTTCTGCATTCCAATTGTAGAAGCATTAGTATTTAGTATGCATAATGGAAAGTTTACAGGTCCATTTGATGGATTCTCAACTCCTGATTGGGACTATGTTAGAGAAATTGCAACAAAGAAGGCAATAGCAATTAGAAGTCAAGGGTTTATTCATCCAGCAACTCTTGTACCATCAGAATTAGAATATGCTAAAGGATACAAAGCAAGAATGAGTGTTCTTGAGAGCAAGATGAAACCAGTGGAAGGATATACATACAAAGGTAAAAATAAAGAAAATTATGAAGACCCAGATTAATAATTTTCAATTTTATTAATCAAAGGGAAAAGTTAATAGAAAAAAGACTCTAATAAAATATGTAATGAATTTTTTTCAAAAAGTTTTTGATTGGAAAACATACATTTCCACAGTAATTGTAATTGTTACATTTTCAAATTTTATGGCGGTTTTGTTTGGACACACCATACCAGGAATCTTTTTGACATTCTTCAAAATGGCTGGAGAGTATGTAATTTTAGGATCTGTCTTTGTTTTTGCACTAATTTGGTTTCTTAAAGCAAGGCCACACAATCGCCCAAAACAATATTCTGTGATAGTATTTGATGTATTTGGAAAAAAGAGTCAAATCGATGGAATTAGAACGAAATTTAAAACACATGATGTTGCTTGGAGTTTTATGAAACAGTACAAAAAAGAATATCCATTAAACAACTTTGCGATGGTTTCTGATCATTTTGAATCAGACAAACCAACAATTTTCAAATACATCTAGTTTCAAACTTTTATTCAGGATAACGTAGAGGATTAAGATGGAGTTTTCTGTTTTAGCTGATTCCTTTAACAAAATGGAATCAACTAGAAAAAGATTAGAATTAACACAACTTCTAGTAGAATTATTTGAAAAAACCCCAAATGAGGTTATTTCTAAGATTGTGTACCTAATTCAAGGGAAACTGAGACCAGATTTTGAAGGAATTGAATTGGGTGTTGCAGAAAAACTTGCAATAAAAGCTATTTCAAAGTCATCAGGAATTTCAATTAAAAAAATTGAAGAGGAATATAGAAAAGAAGGAGATCTAGGATATGCAGCATCCAAAATATTAGAACAAAAAACACAGACAACGTTTCTAGTGGAAGACATCACAGTAGAAAGAGTCTATGAAACATTATTCAAAATTTCTAAGTTAGGGGGTTCTCGCTCACAAGATATGAAGATAAAATACATCTCAAGTTTATTGAATGATGCAAATCCATTAGAAGCTAGGTACATTTTGAAGATTTTGTTGGGATCTTTAAGATTAGGAATTGCAGAGAATACAGTAATGGATGCATTGGCAATTGCATTTTCAGGAAATAAGGATAACAGAAAAATTTTAGAATATGCATATAATGTCTCAAGTGATTTAGGAAAAGTTGCTGAGATTATAGCAACTAAAGGTCTTGAAAGAATTAAAAAGTTTGAAGTTGTTTTATTTAATCCAATCAGACCCATGTTAGCTGACAGAGTAAAAAGTGAAGAAGAAGCAATTGGAAAAATGGGAACTAATTTTGCAGCAGAATACAAGTTAGATGGGGAAAGAGTACAAATTCACGTTGAAGGAGGAAAAGTGGTGTTGTTTTCTAGGAGTTTAGAAAATATTTCAAATTATTATCCAGACATTATAGAAAAAATTCCTAAAGCAATTCAAGCAGACAATGCAATTTTAGAAGCAGAAGCAGTAGCAATTAATGAAAATACTGGAGACTTTTTACCATTTCAAGAATTAATGCATAGAAGAAGAAAATACAAAATAGAAAAAGCAGTTACAAAATATCCAATCACAGTAAATTTTTTTGATATTTTATATTGTAATGGAAAAATCTGTTTAGAGTTAAACTACAAAGATAGAAGAGAAAAACTAGAGAAAATTGTTAGAGAAGATGACTTTGTAAAGTATATTCCAATGACAATAGTCAAAAATGAAAATGAAATTAAAGACTTTTTGGAAAATAGTATTAATGCGGGTAGTGAAGGATTAATGTTAAAGATGCTTGACAAACCATATCAAGCAGGATCAAGAGGAAGTAACTGGTTAAAGCTAAAACGAGAATACCAAAATGAATTAGGAGACAGTTTAGATCTTGTTGTGATAGGAGGATTTTTTGGAAAAGGGAGAAGAACAGGAAGTTATGGAACACTACTACTTGCAACATATGATGAAGATGAGGACACATTCACTAGTATTTGTAAAGTAGGGACAGGATTTTCAGATGAAGATTTAGACCAATTGTATCAAATTTTAAATCCAAAAGTTACAATCAAGAAAAATCCTCGCATAAACAGCGAAATGGAAGCGGACGTGTGGTTTGAACCAGAATTAGTGATCGAAGTAGTAGCATCAGAAATTACAATAAGTCCAATTCACCAAGCAGCCAAAGATAAGATTAGGAAAGACGCAGGTCTTGCATTAAGATTTCCAAAATTTACTGGAAAAATCAGACTTGAAAAAGCAGCTGAAGATGCATCCACAAATGAAGAAGTTATTACATTGTACAAAGGGCAGAAAAAAGTAGCACATGATAGAAATTTAATATAATCGTGCTCAAAAAATACTAGCATTCATGAGGATTTAAATTACCTCAGGATTTTTTGATTTCTGTTATGTATAGTGGGGAGCTTGAAGTTCAGGCAAAAAGAAAAGCCATAGCAGTTTTACAAGACGAAATTAACAGAATTCTAAACGCTTCTAGAGAACTTGCAACGCTACCTGAACTTATGATAAAAAAAGATAAGAGGGGAATCAAAAATGTACTAGAACAAATTTCAACCATTGAAGAAGAAGTAGAAAATCTAAGACGGAAGATTACACGTGAAGTCGCAGATGTTGGAGGACTAATCATGAATAGAGAAAATCTCCTCAATACAGCATATACAATGGATGAAATTGCAGGTTACATTACAGGTATCGCATTCAAACTTTCAAATGTAAAACCAGCTACGCTAAAAATAGGAAACCTAGAAAAAGAGATCACAGATCTGATTGAACTAGTCGTAGATGA
Organism: Nitrososphaerota archaeon; assembly: GCA_022564385.1. GTDB lineage: Archaea > Thermoproteota > Nitrososphaeria > Nitrososphaerales > Nitrosopumilaceae > Nitrosopumilus. The sequence goes on from JADFLN010000087.1 coordinate 3,995, forward strand.
AGTATACAAGTTGAATGAAATTATCAGAAGTCTTAACACAAACACTGCGAATGCAATTGAATTGGCTCAAGAAACACAAACAATAGAAAGAGAAATTGATATTAAATACAGACAGGCCACAATTAATCTTCTATCTGAAGTATCAAACACTAAAGAATTACTGTTGATGAAAGATGTAATAGAAGGAATAGAAGAGATGGCAGATAAATGTCAAAGAGTATCAGATTCTTTCATATTACTAGCATTGAGTCTATAAATAAAAATACTATTTTATTTCTAATTCTTCAAAAACAATCAAACATAACTAGAGAATTCATATACGCTTTATGTTTGACAAGAATTATGAAAAGTGAGTTAATTGAAAATAGAATAATTGTTTGGGATATCAATGATTCACGAAAGCTTTTCAGCCAGGGATACTATGGGAAACCAATAGGTATTCCAAAACCAAAAATTGAAGAAATTGATGTTCCATTAATTTTGGATCTAATGGAAGGGCTCTATCTTTTAGAAAATAAGAAAATCACAATTAGTAAATCAAAACAAAAAATAACTATCAATCAAATGATTAAGATTTGTAAAAAAGAATATCATGATTTTGACAAAAAATATCTAGTTTACAAAAATTTTAGGGATAAAGGATACATCATCAATCCTGGAATAAAATTTGGTTGTGACTTTGCGGTATATGAAAAAGGTCCTGGAATTGATCATGCCCCATATTTGATTCAAGTTTACAATAGAAATGAGTCAATTACATCAACAGGAATTGTTCTTGCAGTACGACTTGCAACTACAGTAAGAAAACAATTCATTTTAGCAATTCCGAAAGGTAAAGACAAAATAGATTTTCTTGCTTTAGACTGGTGGAAAGCCTAGACTGTTTTAATGTGACCGGCAATTCTATCATAAATTTCAAAAAGTTCTTTGGTAATACCAAATGCAAGATGATTATCCCATTTACTTCTAATTCTAACTGCACCCTTAGTAGGTTCAACATAGATGGTAGCATATTTGATTGATTGTTTTGCAATCATTTCATTAAGTTCAGTATCTTCATTTAGTTTTGAAGATATACTACCATAGCCATTCCATTCAACTTTAACAACAGTTTTTGCACCAAAATGTCCTTTAGTTGTTAGTTTTGTTTTTGCAAGATAGTTTCCATCTGCGGTACCTGTATCCTTTCTTACAATGAAATGTGCTTGAAATTGGTCTTGTGCGCCCCATGGAATTGGATTTGGATCTTGCATTTCTATCCCTTTTGAATAATTTGTATTACATCGATGTTAGTGTTCTTGACATCAAGACAGCCCCTATTAGTTATCATTCTAGGTGCTTGAGTAAAATATCTACTATAGTAATCATCTTTTTCAACATCATCAGTTCCAATTTCTTTTGATATTGAATCCACCCCTATTTTCTTTAACATATCACTAAATTTTTCAGGCCATGTTTGTAAAACAAATGTATCAGACTCGACATCATGCATAAAAAATCATGAGTCATACCCACAAATAAAGTTAGTCAGATTAGTTTTATCTACTTGAATTTAATTCAGTCACGATTTCTACAAGTCATTTTTCAAACAAAATATATCAGATTTACACATCATTGATTATAAAAATAAAATTGAACTAATTTTTAAAAATCCTCGAGATTGCTTGTCAAATTAGTTCAAGAACATTTTAGTTTTAGGAGTGAGTCCACGGGGATTTACCTACCATTTTGGGGATTAAAATGGGCGCAAATAGGAACAAATTTCAAATTATAAAAACCAAAGATTAGTTAGAAAATATTGTCCTAATTTTTTACTCTAATTCTTAAAATTTGTAATTTTGTATTTTATTCTTCTTCTGTCTCTTCGGATTCATCCATACTGTAATTTCTTCTAGATGGTCTAATTGGAACATAAATAATTGTTATTTGATCT
>JADFLN010000088.1 GCA_022564385.1 Nitrososphaerota archaeon
AAGCAGACAGACCAGTATATTGTAAAGAATGTTACCAAAAGAATCACCAAAAGTAGAAGATTTAGACTAGTTTCGTTTGATTAATTTTAAACTTGATTATTTTCAAATATTCTTTTTTTATTTTTTTTTAGATTCTAAACTCTTTTTGTCTTGATCATAAAAAATTTATTTAATGTATATATTGGTGACAGTTGTCATTTCTAGAATTAACTACAATGTATTATCCTGTGTGTATTTTTTGATTGAACACTTGTAATTATATTTGAAATGTTAGAAATTGATAATGTTTGAAAATAATGATACAAGACAATGTTCACCTAATTGTTGGTGTAAGGTAAAATCTAATGATTCACAAAAAAATGAACTTACAGAACGGGATTTGATTAATAGAAATTGAAGCAAAACAACACAATTCTATATCATTTAGGAACACTTGATCCTGAGAATGATGAAATTGATGAAGATGAATATGTTTAGATTCTAAACTCTTTCAATACTCTTAAGTCCAAAACTAATCCAAATTATGCATGAATGATGAGGATATCTCTGAATATTTGAAACTAATCGATGAATTACAAAAGGAAAAAAATGGAAATTCTAAATTTTTAGATATTATTAAACAAACTCTCATAAAAGAAAAAGAACTAGATGAAACTGATTTAGATTTTCTAGCACAATTAGATATTAGATTAAAAGAAAGACATGAAAGATCAAGGCTATACGACACAAAGTCAGATTTTCAAGTAGATATATCTCCATTAACATGGCTCAAACCATTTAGCAATAATTCAATTAAACATATTCTCAAAATGGCACTATTTTATCATGTTTTAGGAATTATGTTCATGTTTTTGGTAATGGCTTCCTTTTTTGTATATGATCCAAGTCATGAAATGCCCTTTTACCCAGTAACGTTAGTTGATTTAGTATCTGCAGGACCAATTGAAGAATCATTACTTTTTGGTATTCCATACTATCTTACAGGGAATCAGTATGTAATGTTGGGAACTGGTGTTATCTGGGTATTATTTCATTTAGGAGGATTTGGTGAAGATCTAAACTTTTCAACAGAATTGATAACATGGGATACCTTTGCTTTTGTGATTCCAACGTTATTTTTTACCTATAGAACATGGATTAGTGGAAAGGGCTGGCTTTCCATTCTTTTACATTCTGTATGGAATGCAGGAATTTTTGGATTTGATTGTATTGAAGTTGGGGATTGTACAGTTTATGATAGTAGTCCTGAGGGATTGGAATATTCGTGGATAGTGTTTTTAGGTTCTGTCATACTGTTAGGAATTACATATTGGATATACACTAGACGAAAAAGAAAGATTGCCAAACAATCTGAACCTGTATTTTAGATTCTAAACTCTATTGTCTTGCTGTCATGAAAATAGATTGATCAGATATACGTTAAATCACTACATGAATATACCTAGAGGCACTTGCAAAGGCTTTGTATATCGAGATTGAAAATTTAGAGAACTAAATTATTACGCACAAATTTTCTAGTTAAGATATAGTGAAATATCTTTTAGCTAAGTTTAGGAACAAAAATGTAGATAATTGCAATTATCTCTAATCTTCCAAATATCATCAAAAATCCCAGAACAATTTTTGTTGCAGAATCAGTATCTGTGTTAATTACTCCTGCTGACAGTCCCCCTGTAGTAATTACTCCTACTGCTTCAAAGAATGCAACTTCAAATGATACATCCTCAATTGCCGCAAGATGTAATCCTGTAATTGCAGCGATTGTGGGAAATAGTGCAATAATAATTAAAGTAGAAATGACTTCTTTTTTTGCTTGGGTTGATAGTTTCTCTCTTTTTATTTTACTAAAGATGGCTCTGACATCTTTCAAATGGAATAGTCTAAATATTTTCAAACCCCCCGCAGTTGAGAACCCGCATCCACCAATAAACATCAAAATTATTAAAATGGTGTGAGCTCCCCAATTAAGTCCTGCAAGACTTTCTTGTTGAAGTCCTGCAGTAGTACTAGCTGATATAGAATAAAATACACTTTCCAAAGGTTCTAAACCACTAACTGCAACAAACAGGATACTTGCAAAACCTAAAATTGCAAAATATGCCAGAACTTCCTTTCCAAGTTTTGGTGAAAGAAATTTTTTCCTAACAAACGCATAGTGAAATGTAAATGGTAATGCGCCAAGTATCATTGCTCCCATCAAGATAATGTGTTCTTGCCAAAGTAAATCTTCAAGAATTGTCGATGTCGGGATGAATCCTCCTGTTGAAAGAGTACTCATAGCTAATGAAAAATTATCAAGCATGTTTCTTTCACCAAAGAAATACAATAGTGACGCAACAATCACAATGTAAATTGCAAAAATTAGTGTGATGGTTAGAAAAAGCTCCTTCATGTGGAGCGTTCTTCCTGATATGAAACCACGCATGGATTGTAATTTAGATTCTGGATAAAATGCTGTAATTACCAAATAAATGAAACTCATACCTCCTACCAATTGTGTGTAGCTTCGAAAGAATGTGAAACTCTGAGAAAGTTTCTCAGGCTCATCAAATAGGGATATTCCCCCAGTTGTAAATCCTGCAGCACTAGAAAAGAATGCATTTGCAAAGATTTCTGCACTATTTTCAGTATTTGGAAATACATACAGATATGGAATAGTTCCAAATAGTGATAGTAGAAATAGACTCAAAAAGACTAGGATGGATGCTTGTCGAATATTAAGAGATGATTTTTCACCATAAGAGTTTAGAAAGAATCCAGTAATTAACAAAAGAACTGTAGTCAGGTAAATTCCAGTAGCAATCACTGTGTCTTCTAAAACTGTTGCAACAAGAGCTGGTAAAAGTAACAAAACTCCTGCAAATTGTAATACAAAACCCAAGTTACCAAGAACTGCTTTTACAGGTGGACTCAAAAGGCGTGGAGTGGTGGCAGTGGCATTTCTGATTGTATTTGCAATAGCTGTCTGAAGGATCATACCCACGACTTGATTTTTCTTTGATATTACGGGAAGTTTTCTGATATCATTATCCCTCATTTTACGTAAAGCGTCTTGCAATGTTGCCTTTTCATTAATTGTAATAAGTGGCGTACTCATAATGTCTTTTAGTGTTGTATCTTCAGCGTAAACTGTAACATCGCCAACTTTACTTATAATATCTTCATCTGTAACAATTCCAACTGGGAGATTTTTTTCATCTGTAACAATAATGTCATCTGTTTCATAGCGACGTAACATTCTAGCTGCCTCTCTAGTTTGTGTCTTTTGACTAAGGATCAATACATCTTTGTCCATGTATTGTGTAACATACTTACTTAGAACGTATGAAATAGCACGTTCTGGATTTGTCGACATTAAGCTACCCATAGTTGGGGATTTTAAATAATTTGGGGTTGGAAACTAGTCTAGATTGTTGAAAAATAATTCACCAATTATCTTTTTGTGATTTGATCCCAATTTTTGCTATCTTTATAAACACTGAGCCTGGAGTTTATGAGTAGTATCATGAATATTGATCAAGCACAAGAGCCTGATTATGAATCTGTTAAAATTGATTATGTTGGATTCGTTGATCCTTATGCCGTTGAAGGAATGGTTGTTCTAAAGGCTGATGATGGAAAAGAATTTCACATGAGAGCATTTTCTGGCGAAGTTATAAAACACATCTCAAGTTTTAATGAAAATGAAGGAGAACCTATACCATCAATCTATAGAATGATTGAAGAGATTTGTGAAGAAAATGAATTAGTTCTAGTCAAAGTAAAAATCTATGAAAGCGGTGAAGTATTACGTGCAAATCTATACTTTACAGGTAAAAAAGACCTTGTGCTGAAAAACTATCGTGCATCTGATGCCATGGCACTTGCATCATTTTATAAAATTCCAATTCTTGTTAGGAAAAATCTACTTAAAGAAACTATGGATGCATAGAATTAGAATCATTACTAAAAGTAATTTATTTATCCATCAAAAAAATTATCTGGAAACATTTTCTTATTTTATTTAATTCTACTTGATAACTTTGAATTTTTAATTGAATTTCCTCTATTTTACTTTCTTGTGCATTCTCTTTTCTTTTTCTAGTTCTTTGATTTGTTTTGAAAGTGTCTTGTACATAATTGAGTATTCTGGAAATTTTTTGGTAGTTTATTCATTATCTAAATTAAATATTAACCTCACTAATACCAGTTATGAAAATTCTGGTATTTTTTACACTATTTCTTGTTATCCGTATTGGTATTGCGTTTGCCGAACCTGTAACAACTCAAATAGCATATCAAGATAAAAATTTGCTAGTTAATGAACAGATTATGATCGTAACTGACATTTCAAACAATCAAGATGTTCAACAAAACTTTGCATATGAAACACAAGTGAAAAATGATGATCATGTAGTGATTTCATTATCATGGTTAACAAGTTCGCTGTCTCCTAGACAAATATTTTCACCTGCATAGTTATGAGCTCCAACAGAATCTGGAATATATCCCATTCAAGTGTTTGTTTGGGTGAGCATTACAAATCCTGAAGCATTGTCTCCTTCTTTATCTATGATTGTTATGTAATTGATCAAAGATCTTGATTCTGTTAAAATTTAAAATTATGCTTCATAATTCGGCAAACTCATCATCTATTCAGTTATAGCTTAGTTTGTTGGTTAATCATTAGCAATTTCTGTTGTGTGTTATTATATATTAAAAACACGAACCTTTTTGATGTTAACAAATAACTTTGTAGTATGGTTAATTTTGAGAAATTATACAAAAAAGTGGCATTACAAGTAATTGAAAGATGTCATGGAGGAATCAAAATAACAAAACATGGGAAGATTATTGAGGTATATGATCCTGTAAGGCATATCTGGAGTAAGGGCATTGTAGGTCTTGTAATAAAAGAGGAATGCAAGAACGCAAATCTAAGAGATTGGGAGATTGCAAATGTTCGAAGTTATATTATCCTGGAATTACTTAAAAAATCTAAAAACTAGTATGCCACTTTTCTAATTAAATGAGGCTCTTTTAGCATTATAATGTCATCTTTAATTGATGATAATTCTACTTCTTTGAGATTGTGATTTGTAACTACAATTAATGCCTCACAACGAGAACAGAGAATTGTTTTTCCATCAGATCTTTCTTCTCTGATGATATCTTTTTCTAGTCTATCTTCTTTCTCACAAGTAGGACAAAGTCTAGGTTCTTTTGTAATGATGATTATCTCTTTGATGAAAATAGTTCTACCCATACTGATTGAATTTTAATTGACCACAAAAGAGTTTGTATTGTCAATTGACATCCAGCAATTTTATCTCAAACATCAAACCATTTTAATTATTTGAGACAAAATGTTGAGTATTCAACATATTTCTTATCGTAGTGTTAGTTTTGTTTCTATATCTCTCATCTAAAACATCTAACCAGTAAGATCCTAGAAGGAAATTATGTCCGATGAACTTGAAGAAGTATGTAATATTATCTTGGAGGAATTAAAGAGATTAAGAAAGTAGAGTTGGAAACGTGCCTAAAAAGTGTTAATTGGTATCAGCATACTTTCTTGAATGTCAAACCGTTTTAATCATTCAGTCCAATACGAAAGGTATTCAATTTATTTCCATTCTAACCAATTAACAAAAGGAATTTTCTAGTTTAGAATAATAATTTTATGATGGAGTCGAATCGTGCCTTAATGACGTCATAAGGGAAATTCTAACTCTACAAACATCTAATTCTTATTAAAATCATAGCTATTCTATTCAATATATTTATAACATCTAGAACATCTTGGAATTTTCATTGATGTTGAAAATTCAGTGTCACAATAAGGACATTTAACAAAACGAAGCCTTGATTCTTCCTTGTATTTTTCTGGGAGTGGCATGATTCTAACATCAATTCAAAA
>JADFLN010000089.1 GCA_022564385.1 Nitrososphaerota archaeon
AATAATCTCTGATTGATTTTAAGACTAGACTTCTAGCATTGAAAATATGTTGTAGTGGCTTACGTCTAAGATCAATTGGTCTTACTTCCAATCTTGTATCAATATTTTTGACAGTTTTTGCAGTAGGCTCAAAAGGTGGGATCTTTTCAACTTCTGAAAACACTCGTAGTGCTGTAGGAATTATCTCAAATCCCATAGGTGCCTTTTCAGAAGATTTTACTTTTCCAGTAATAGCAATTGAAGAATGCGCTTTTAATGATGATATTTTTTCACGAATATCATCTGCACAATCTCCCTTTTTCACTACAATTGAGATATCGCCATTTTTGTCTCGAATTGTGGCAAAACTAATGTTGCCATGTCCTCTTACTGTCAAAACCCACCCCATGATGGTTACTTCTGCCCCATCCATGGAAGGATTGATTTCATCAGAATAGTGAGATCTGCGTAAATTTCCTAATTCAGTTTCTATCATAATTTACTTTATTCCATTTACATGGTGTAATTAATTTTTACACAAAATAGTGCACTAATACCCTAATTTTCAATAACCAGATTTACATTAAATTAACACGATTTTTCATAGATGTTATGACTCTCACTAACAAAGAAAAGATAGTAGCAATCATATCAAATGGAATTGCAGTCTTCTCCCTATTACAAGAAAGAGATGATCTTCCAAAAAACACAACCATGTATGATTTTGTGTTAAAGATAATTCCAGAAGATATCAAATCAGAATTAAGCATTGAATTAATAGATGAAATATTTCAATACGTCTCATCCGCACACAGTTCATAAAGTACAAAATACAACTCTAATTATCATAATGACTGCCATAGCAACATTAGGATCTCATTGTTCTTTACAGGTTCTCAAAGGTGCAAAAGATGAAGGTCTAAAAACCATACTAATCTGTGAAAAAAAGCGTGAAAAACTATACAGGAGATTTCCATTTATTGATGAATTAATCATGGTAGATTCTTTTAAAGAAGTTCTAGACAAAAAATGTCAATCCATCTTAGAAGAAAATAATGCAGTTTTGATTCCACATGGAACATTAATTGCACAGATGAGTTCTAAAGAGATTGAATCAATCAAGACACCCGTATTTGGAAACAAATGGATTTTAAGATGGGAGTCAGATAGAGAGATGAAAGAGAAATTAATGAAAGAAGCAGATCTTCCCATCCCAACAACAGTTCCTCATCCTAAAGACATCAATAGTCTAGTAATTGTAAAAAGACAGGGAGCTGCTGGTGGAAAAGGATACTTTTTGGCATCAAACGAAGACGATTACAACACAAAAAGAAATCAATTAATTTCAGATGGGATAATTTTAAAAGATGAAATTTTATACATTCAAGAATATGCCGCAGGAGTTTTAGCATATTTACAATTTTTCTATTCGCCACTAAAAGAAGAATTAGAATTCTTTGGGGTTGATCAAAGACATGAATCAGATATTGAAGGTCTTGCTAGAATACCATCAGAAGAGCAACTAAAAACTAACAAGGTTCCATCATTTAACGTAATTGGAAACAGTCCTCTAGTTTTGAGAGAATCACTTTTAGATGAAGTGTACAACATGGGAGAAAACTTTGTCAATGCAGCAAAAAAATTGGTAGCACCAGGGATGAATGGACCATTTTGTATTGAAGGGGTTTATGATGAAAATGCAAAATTCACATCATTTGAATTTTCAGCAAGAATTGTTGCAGGGACCAATATCTACATGGACGGTTCTCCATATTATTCACTATTGTTTAACGAGCCTATGAGTATGGGTAAAAGGATTGCAAGAGAGGTAAAAACAGCAGTTGAATCTAATCAACTAGATAAGATTACAACCTAAAACAGATACAAAAAGAATCTATTTTGAAATTACTTTCATCCCATGTTGCGATTTTATGATATACTTGTCTCTAATCTTAACACTAATCCAGTCAATTATCAAGACTGTAACCAATACTACTAACATGAAAACTGCTGCTTTTCCATACTCAAAGAATTTGATATAGTTGATAATATAGAACCCAATTCCACCTGCACCGACCAATCCGAGGATGCTAGTTTGACGAATATTATAATCAAACATGTAAAGCAATTGACCAAGAAGATGAGAAGCTGACTCAGGAATTACAACATAGCAAATCAATTGAGATTTTGATACTCCAATTGAATTTACGGCATCCATAGGATCTGAATCAATTGTTTCAATTGTTTCATATTGTAATTTTGTAATAAAGCCAATGGTATACATGATAATTGCTAAAACTCCTGCAAATGGACCTAGGCCAACCATAATTACAAATAAGATTGCCCACAAAATTGATGGGAATGTGCGAATAGCTGCTAATAATGCACGAATTGGAGCATAAACAAATTTGCTGTTAAGATTTCTTGCAGCAAGCATACTTAGTGGTAATGCGATTGCAAAACCAACTATTGTTCCGATAAAAGCCATTTGAATAGTTTCAAACATTGCCCAAATAGCAGTTGGAACATATTTTGGTTCAACAAGAAGCATTTCTTCAACAATAATTGCAAGATTTGGTAATCCCTCAATAAACTCGATAGGATTAGCATCAACATTGTAAGATGCAACTACTAACAACGCAACAATAATTCCAATAATGATATTATTTTTTGGAGTCATCAGCATACATCTCCATAATTTCTTCAGTACTCACATCACCTGTTTGAAAATCTACTATAGTCTCGCCTTCAACCCCAATCTCTAAAATTTTACGGCCTTTTTTAATAACTGCAACTCTATTTGCATACTCTAATGCTAGTTTCATATCATGATGAACCATAATTGCTGTTAGATTCATTTGTTTTTGAGCATCTGCGATTAAATCCATAATCTCATGTGCAGTAACATGATCTAATTCTGAAACAATTTCATCGGCCAACAATATTGTAGGTTTCTGCATTAATGCTCTAGCAATAGCAACCCTTCTCTTTTCACCACCACTTAACGTGTAGACTTTTCTGTCTTCTTTTCCAGATAACACAACTAGTTTTAGAATTCTTTTAGCTTCTTGAATTTCGTGTTCTGGAAATCTCTTAAATAATGATTGAATTTTGCTGAGTCTAGGTAATGCACCAATGAGAGTGTTTTCAAGAACTGTGATATTTTTTATTAATCCAAGATTTTGAGGGATGTAGCCAATTGTGTGCATCATCTTTTTGAATTTTTTGTCATTCATGTTAGGTACAACATAATCAATTTTGATTGTTCCTTTACTAAAGTGCATCATACCATTCATTAATTTGAGTAATGTAGATTTACCAGAACCAGATTCTCCAACTATAGCATAATTTGTCCCTCTATCAATTGATAAATTAATTTCTTCTAATGCAAAATTTTTAGAATCATAAGATGTCCAAACATTACTCATCTGAATAATTTTTTCTGTAAAAATTGATGAAAGATGAGTGTTTTTTGCCATCATAATTTCATTCTTTTGTAAAATTTCAGTTTCATTTACTCTTGTTGTATTTGTCAATAATTAGTTGATCAAGTCCAGTCAAAACATCAATGTATGTTCCAAAGTCACCAATATGCATAGTAGTGGTTGTTGGAACAAGTGCTTCAGCACCATACAAATTCATTAAAATTGAGTTGTTCTCATCATAATTGAGTTCAATAAGTGCATCAACTAATACGTCCTTTGTAGATTCTGACATGTTAGCATTTACTATGAATACATGTGATGGCACAGAACCAATTGTTGTAACTGGACGTAATTTTGCTTGATCATTCAAGTCAAGGTATTTTTTAGGAGCAATGTCTGAGCCGAATGCAACATCAACTTTTCCTTCAAGAAGTAATTTCAAAGCTGTTTTGTATCCTCCCGTAAAAGTATAACTTTCAAAATTATTCTCTAATGCAGAGTATAACGCAACTATATCATCACCTTCAATGTCAATGTAGCCTTCAGTTACCAAAGTTCCCATAGGCCTTACAAAACCTGACGAGCCAGTAATACTAGTAAACGCTACTCTTTTACCAATAGTGTCTTCTAATGAATTAATAGAATCATTATCAACCAAAGTCCAAACTGTTGCTTGGTAGTTTACTTTTCCTTCAACAAGTTCTGCCAATACAACTTCTGCACCTGTTCTTTGATGTGTAATCCATGCAGGTCCAGTATCCATAAAGGCAGCATCAATATGACCAAACCTCATTCCTTCAATAATAGTCTCATAATTTGTTGGAATAACTATTTCAACATCAACCCCAATTTTTTTCTCAATGAATTCTTCTAGCGCTTGAGCGTTTGAAGTCAACTCATTGGCTTTTTCAACTGGGATAAGCCCAATAGTGATTTTATCAACATCAATAGATTTTGATTCAGATGAAACATTGATGATTTCATTTTTAACAAGGAATTCAATTCCAGTTAGAAAAGTTGTATCATCAATTGAACCGTCTGCCCACCAACCTGCGTTGTTCTTTATCCATAGTGGAATCAAACTTTCGGCATCAGCATTTTGAGCTAAAGGAATTGCAGCAACGCCGATTAGCGCAATTATAGAAAAAAATACAAAAGTTGTTTTGAATTTCATGATTTATTGAAAATCTTAGTTTAAGCTAATTATTTAAACTAGATTTTCATTCTAAAGATTTGTTCTAAACATATAGAATAAGAATATGAAAAATAGTAAATGGTTTTTTTAAGGATTTGATTTAGAATTTATTAAGTTTGGATACAAATTCAAACTAGGCTCTGAATCCTCTAAAATTATTTCAACTTTAGCAATTCTACTATGATATTGTTTAATTTTTTTTCCTTCTGGTGAAATAACATACTTGTCTACTTCTACAAGTGCAAGATCTTCCAAAGTGCACAATGTTTTGTAAACAGTGGAAAGCGAAATTTTTAATTCGTCTGCAATTTTACTTGCATCTTTTGATTCATTTTTAATTGAAAATAATACAGCTCTAACACACACATTACTAAGTGACTCAATAATTTTTTGAGTTATATCAAATTCAGATAATTGTATTATATTTAGATTTGACATTAAAATCATTTAGTTAGGAACCAATGTCAGAATTGGTTCAGGTTTTTTAATTGAGATTTCAGCTTTACTAATTCTACTGCGATAAACTTTGTATTTTCTGCCTTTATCAGATAACAACCATTTTTCAACTTTAATTAGTGTAAGTTCTTCAAGGTCTGCCAATTTTTTATATACAGAACTAAGAGGAATTTTAAGTTTATTTGAAAGTTCTGCAGCAGTACTTCCTTTTTTAATAACAGAAAATAAAATTGCACGAGATTCAGAATCAGCTAGTGCTTCTATAACTTTTTGAGTGATATCATATTTTTTCAATTGTGGTAATGTAAGTCGCCTTGACATGTAAATATCACAAATATTCTAGGATATTTAAACGACAGGTATATGTTCTCATTATAGAGAATGGGAACTAGTTATAATGTTGAGTAGTTTCTTTATGAGGGCTATAACGATTCCAAAAGAATCCAAGAATCAAACCTATTGAAATCCAGAAAGAAGTGACTCCAAGGAAAGACGCTATTCTAAAATCATTTACTAAATCCATTGGAGCAGTAATTTCATCTGGATTTTCTGGCATTGCAACAAAAACTACAGAGATGAAAATACCATATCCAATTAATGCTGCAAGTTTTCTGCTGTTTTTAAATTTCTGTGATAATTTGTAAAAACCAACTGCCCCAAATCCGGAAATCGCAATGAAAGATAGATACAAGATTGATCTCAACACAACAGTTTCAGGATCACCAACAGTTGGCGGATTTGCAGGATATTTGAGAAATGGAATCACAAACATTGTAAACCACATAATTCCAGCCAAAACAAGTGCCTTTTTGACATCA
>JADFLN010000090.1 GCA_022564385.1 Nitrososphaerota archaeon
CAATAAACAACCCTAATGCTGGAATTGTTATGCTCCTACTAACATTGATTTCATTTTCTTTTAGTGCTGGTTTGATGAATCCAACTAATTCTCTTATAATAATTGGCATTCCAATTACAATTCCTACAAGTGCTGCAATGTGTACTTGGGCAAAGAAAGCTTGTCCTGGTGCAGTTTGAATTAACTGAACATTTTCTGGAACAAGATTGAGTTTCATGTGATTAGTAATTTGTGCTGCAATGTTGTTTAGTGGTTCAAATGTTGGATAGTACAAAGTGATTTCTTTTACTTGAATAGGTTCTGCATGAAAAGTTAGAATAAATGCAGAAATGATGCCAATAACTAGAACAATTCTAAGTAGTCTCTTTCTTAACTCTGCAAAGTGGCGATTAATTCCATCTAACTCTGACATGAGATATTTTTGTGTTTAAAGCTATATCTATTTGCCGGGAATTGGCAACAGCTTTGACTCTGGCATTCCTGCTTCTTTGAGCTGGTCTGTAGTTAAATCCTCAAACTCCAAAGAAATAACGGCTCTAGTATTGAATTTTGTTTCCATTTCCTTTGCCAAGTCTCCAATGTCTTTACTGGCGTAGATTTCTTTTGAATCTTTAAGGAATATTCTATCACCCTTTGTCATCTCTTTACCATTAAATTTTCCTTGAAGGAACTTTGTTATTACTGGAAGTTCACTTTTGTCTATATTATTGTAATAGTAACATATTCCCTTTACTGATTCATAGTCATATGCAGTACCATGTTTAAACATAAAAACTCCAATAAAATGAGCCTCCTCTTCTGGTTCTCTAATGCATTTAATTTCCCAGTTTAGTAATTTACTTTCATCATAAGAAAAACCATCCATCTCATCTGATGTAATTTTCCAATATCGAGATCTAGCCATTATGTAGTAATGTAAAATATTCTATTATAAATTCCAATGTCTATTTCATTCATAGGAAAATATGTCTGACTTTTATATCAAATATGCGTAGTTGTCATATATGGGCGATAGAATAACTGTTGTATTGAATGTGGGTAATATTGAGAAACTTCGCAATATTCAAGCAAAGATGATTAGAACTTCCACAAAATCTATTAGCTTTTCACACGTACTAAATTTAGTTGTGAGCGAAGGTCTCAAGAAATTCAAAGTATAGTACAACATCAAAATTATTCAAGGATTGACCCTATTTTTAATTAGGTTTAATTTATTCAGGGTTGGAATTATCTAATCAACAAGTGATAAGAATTACATATCTCACGTATTTTTTGAAATTAGTATAACATGATAAAATTATTCGGAAGATAAATTAACCTCGATTGAAATGTGCAAATTGTTGATGAGGACTTTTAATGTTTATGTAACCATTGAAAATAAACCTGGCATCAGTGATCCTGAAGGGGACACCATTTTAAATGATCTAGTTCTTAAAGGAACTCACAAAACAGTTACTAAAATTAAAACCGCAAAGATGCTAAAATTTACAATTAAAGAAAAAGACAAAAAGACTGCTAAATCAATAGTACAAGAGATCTGTGATGAACTACGAATATACAATTCAATGGTGAGCATAATTTCAATAGATGTTTTTGATATCTAGACTTTTTTTTAGATTAGATTCAAATTAAATATCGCTAAATGTAATTATACTTGTGAATGTTGGGGTCGTAGTTTTTCCTGGAAGTAATTGCGATCGTGATATGTATCATGTTTTAACTGATGTCTTTAATTTTAATGCACAATATTATTGGCATGAGAAGCCCCTCCCAAAAAATATTGACGCTGTAATTCTACCGGGAGGATTTTCTTATGGTGATAGACTTAGGGCGGGTGTAATCGCTGCTCACAGTCCAATCATTAAGGATGTCAAAAAATTGGCAGAAAAAGGAATTCCAATTTTAGGTGTATGTAATGGATTTCAAATTCTTGTAGAATCAGGCTTGCTTCCTGGAGTTTTACTCAAAAATGACTCTCTAAATTTTATGTGTGAGTGGATTAATTTGATTGTTGAAAATAATAAGACTCCCTTTACAAATCAATTCAAACTACATGAAGAAATTCCAATACCTATCGCAAATGGTGAGGGAAAATATTACGTTGATGATGAAACTCTAAAACAGTTAAAGAAAAAAAATCAAATTGTATTTAGATACAGTAAAGTTGTCAATGGGTCTTCAAACAGAATTGCTGGTGTGTGTAATGAGGACGGAAATGTCGTTGGCATGATGCCACATCCAGAAAGAGCAGTTGAATCTGAAATTAATCCAGTTGATAACAAACCATCTTCTCTGATCTTTGAATCTTTATTGGTAAAAATTGGTGTTAGAAATTGAGTCTTGAATCTCAAGAGCTAGCTGAACTAAAATTAAAAATTGGTAGAGTTCCAACTTCAACTGAATTACAGATTGTATCTGCAGAGTGGTCTGAGCACTGTTCTTACAAATCATCAAAAAAACATCTTAAGATGTTACCGATGAAAGGACCTCTTGTAATTCACGAAAAAGGATTTGATTCTGGTGTCTTAGATGTTGGCAATGGTTATGTTGTTACTGCACACATTGAAAGTCATAATCATCCATCTGCTGTTGAACCATATGGTGGGGCTGCAACTGGTGTTGGTGGTGTAATTAGAGATATTTTATCAGCAGGTACTAGGCCCATTGCAATCTTTAATGGATTACGTTTTGGAAATATAGAAAAAGATAAGCAAGCAAGATGGCTTTTTAAAAATGCAGTTACTGGCATTGCTGATTATGGAAACTGTTTAGGCATTCCAACGATTGGGGGAGAGGTGGAGTTTGATGATTGTTATCAAAACTATGCGTTAGTTGATGTGGCAGCAGTAGGGTTTGGCAAAAAAGAGAATTTGATTAAAAATCACACAACAATTGGTGACTTGGTTGTATTGCTTGGGGGCTTTACAGGAAGAGATGGAATGGGTGGTTCTCAGTTTGCTTCAGATTCTTTAGAATCAGAAGATCGTTCTGCAGTTCAAATTCCAGATCCATTTATTGAAAAATTAATTATTGAAGCAATCTTGGAGGCACGAAATCAAAAACTAATCAACGCCATGAAAGACCTTGGGGGTGGAGGCTTGTCTTGTGCAGTTTCAGAGATTGCCGATACACTACAAGTTGGAATAGAGATGGATGTTGAGATGGTGCATACTCGTGAATCAAACATGCATCCATATGAAATAATGATATCTGAATCACAAGAGAGAATGTTAATTATTACAAGCAAGACTAAATTAAAAAAACTACAAGAAATTTGCAAGAAATTCCGTATTTCATGTTCTGTTATTGGGCATATAAAATCAGATAATAAGATACATGTAAAAAAAGGTAACAAGACATTTGCAAATATTCCAACAGATGTAATTGTAAATGCAACTCTTCTTGACTTGCCATCAAAAAAACCTGTATATTTGAAAACAATTGAGAAAGAAAAAAAATTCAAACTTATTTCAAATTATTCTAAAACAATGATGACTTTTCTTGCTGCACCAAACATAGCAAGTAAAATTTGGGTTTATGGACAATATGATCATGAAGTTGGCATTAGAACTGTCATAAAACCTGGACATGATGCATCAGTTTTACGATTGGATAATGGAAAATTTCTTTCTGTAAAGATTGATGGAAATCCAAAACAGTGTTACATAAATCCGCGAGAGGGTGCAATAGGTTGCTTTGAGGAGGCGTGCAGAAATGTCATCTGTACTGGAGCAACACCAATTGGGATGCTTGATCATCTTCAATTTGGAAATCCAAAAGATCCTGAGATATTTTGGACATTTTTAGAATCTTTAAAGGGACTGACTGATTTTGCTAATTATTTTAAGATTCCTTGTATTGGGGGCAAGGTAAGTCTGTACAATGAAACTCCTGCAGGACCAATAAAACCAACTCCTCTAATTGGGGTCTTGGGACTAATTGAAAAAAAACCCCTCATCCCTCAAAAGATAATCGATGGTGATTGTCTTGTAATCGTTGGAGATACCAAAGATGAGATGGGTGGATCAGAATACTTTGAATACATACACAAGTTCGTTGGAGGAAAATGTCCCACTGTAAACTTTGCCGAATCAAAGAAAAACATGAAAGTTGTGTTAAAAGTCATTCAAAACAAACTCCTCAAATCTGTACATGATTGCTCCAAAGGGGGGTTGGCAGTTGCAGTATCTGAACTTTGTATGATAAACCAAATTGGTTGTAGGATATCATTAGAAAGTGTTCCTGGTGAGAAACTTGATGTTGATCGAATTTTGTTCTCTGAAAGTCATTCTCGTTACCTTTTAACATTAGAGAAGAAAAATCTCAAAAAACTAGAAACTATACTCAAAAAGAATAAAGTTTCATTCAAACTTATTGGTAAATTTTTAGGAGACAGAATTCAATTTACAAAGGGAACAAAGTCGATCATTGATCTAAGAGTTGATATGGCGCAAAAGACTTGGATAAATTCGTTAAAGGACTTGGTGCTTCATGGTTAAGGAGAATTGTGGCGTAGTTGGAATCTATAGTCTAAGTGGAACTAATGTTATACCTATGGTGATTGATGCACTAAGAGCACTTCAACACAGAGGTCAAGAAGCATGGGGTATTGCAATTCCAAACAAAACACCTCTAAAGAGATTGGGGCTGGTTTCTTCGGCGTCATCAGAATTTAAAACAATTACTGAAGAGTATGCTTCTCCATCAGTAATTGGACATGTGCGCTATTCTACAATGGGACGAAGTACTCTTGAAAATGCACAACCTCTCAAAGTAAAAGATCTCTGTATTGCCCATAATGGAACAATTGCAAATGTTCAGGAACTATCAAACCTTGTAGGTGGATGTTCATTTACCCCTCAAACTTCAAGTGATACCCTTGTTGCAGCACAAAGACTGGTTACGCTAATCTCTGAGAAAGGTGATATGGGTAAAGCACTATCAATTCTTAAAAACGAGATGGTTGGCTCTTATTGTTTTACATTTATCACTGATGACAATTCTGTTTATGCTGCACGTGATCCAAAAGGATTCCGTCCAATGGTTTTGGGGCATAAAGAAGTAGACAATACTTACATTATTGCATCAGAGTCTTCTGCATTATCTGCAGTTGGAGCTGAACTACAACGAAATGTAAATCCTGGTGAATTAATCAAGTTAAGTAAAAATGGATTAGAGACTGAACGCTTCTCTGATGAAACTGTACGTGCGCATTGTTCTTTTGAATTTACTTACTTTGCACATCCATCAAGCAACATGGAGGGCACCAACATCTATGTTGCAAGAAAAAACATTGGCAGATTTCTGGCAAAAAAATTTCCAATTAAAGATGCAGATTTAGTAATACCCGTACCAGACTCTGCAAGACCTGCTGCATTAGGATATGCACAAGAACTTGGTGTGCAATTTGATGAAGGTTTGCTTAAAGATAGATATAGTAAGAAAGGACCACTACGTAGTTTCATAGAGCCACACCAATCAGATAGAATAGAGATTAATCGATGGATTATTCCAATTAAGGAAATAATTGAAGGCAAACATGTTGTTGTAATTGATGATAGTCTAGTTAGAGGTACAAGTTCCAAGGCAATCATAAAGGCATTAAGACGATCAGGTGCCAAAAAAATTAGTATGGTAATTACATATCCTCCAATTAAATTTCCATGTTATGCTGGAATTGACTTTCCATCACAAGAAGAACTTGCAACATTTTCTAATGGAAAGGAAATGACTCCAGAAGAAACTACTGAGATGGTGAG
>JADFLN010000015.1 GCA_022564385.1 Nitrososphaerota archaeon
CTCTCGAAATTTAATTAAATGATTAGTTATCTGTGGGATGGTTGTTTCCTTTAATATTCGGCTAATCTTCACGATAATTCACTTTAGAATTTTTTACCTTTATTAATTAACTTCTTTACACTTCCAATTTTAGAATATCTCAAATCATTTAATTTTTTTTTTATCCAACCTATAATACATTTCATTAACTAATATCTTTAATGAATTGTTTGTCTAGTGTTTACATTAAAGAATTACGACAACAAACATGTTTTCTCTAATGAATCTGAGTGATACCATTTTTACAGATAATTCTCAAAAAACTTCATTTTTTTCGTTGTGCGTAATTTTTTCTAATCCTTTATTATCCAGAAACTTTTTGCTAGTTTAATGGATTTGGAAAATTTCGATGAAGAGTGTCTACTGAAAGATATAAACTGCTCTAAATTATCTGCAGCAATTACAAAACTTACTTTTAGTTAGGATGATTATTCAAACCCTGGTGAAGAAGCTCACAAACTTATGAATAGATATATGAAACTTTCTCTAGAAATTTTAGAATATGAGCAAAGAATGGGATCTAATCTTAGTATTTATCAAAAAAACAAAATCAATGAGGCCATTGAAGATTTGGGTAAACTAATTCCTTATATGAAAAACAAAATCAAACCTTCTGCAATTTTAGAAAAGAAATTAGAATAACAAATCTGACTATTCTATGTTGAATATCTAGCAAATTATATGCAAAAAACCTCATGATTTGTATCTGTATGGGTGGATTTTTCCTCTTGATTTTTTAAAAGTGACAAATTTGATCAAGTTCTAGTCTTTTCTTAACATCTGAAAACATTCGATTTCTTTGAATTTACCTTTTTTTAAAAAAATTGTTAATTTTTATTAATCGTATATTCTATCTTAAATTATGGTAGTTTGCTGTATTTGTAAGATTAATACAGGCACACTAAAAATCACTGATGGTAATCCAAAATACAAAGGAAAGCCAATTTGTAAAGAATGTCAAGGTCATCGCAAACTTTTAACAGACACAAAATAACTTAATCTGCTTCTTTAGGTTTGTTCTTTTCTACCCATTTTTCATACATTTTGATTAGCTCATCAACATCTTTTCCTTCCTCAGAATAAGTTACAATTACTCCAAATGTTCCTTTTGTGTCATGGCCCCTTGCAAAATATCCCCAAAAAGAATCTGGCAGTTTTTGAAAATTGTTTGAATCATGTGACACGCCTATCAAATTATTCCCAATTACTTCTAAAACTTTTTTTGCATCATTTGCTTCAATCATGAAATAATCTATTCCCCTTTACAATAAAAACTGAATTACTATGGACTGAGTCTATCAGGATCTCTTGGATACAAAACTACTTCCCGTACATTATCCACTCCAATGAGTGTGGTCATCAATCTATCTAATCCCATTCCCCATCCTGAATGAGGTGGCATTCCCCACTCAAATGTTTTAAGATGGTCTACAAATTGTGCAGGATCCAAATCATGCTCTTTCAATCTGGTCTTTAATATCTCTCCATCATGAAGTCTAGTTCCACCAGAGGATAATTCTAAAAATCCATATTGCAAATCAAATGATCTTGATAATGTTGGGTCTTCATCTTTTTCTCTAATGTAAAATGGTTTTAGTTTCATTGGCCAGTCCATCAAAAAATAAAATCCTGGATGATTCTTTCCAATTATTCTCAAGTGTGAATCAAGTAAGTCGTCACCAAATTCTATTTTTTCACCCTCTTTTTTTAATTCCTTTATACACTGATTGTAAGTAATTTTCTCAAATGGTGAAGATGGAACTTCTATGATGTGACCAATTTCTTCTTGTTCTTTCTTACAATTTTCAGATGTAAATTTGTAAACCTCGATCACTAGAGATTCTAAAATATCCATGACGTCATTGTAGTCCATAAATGCTGCTTCTATGTCAATACTAGTAAATTCAGTCAAGTGTCTTCCTGTGTGGGATTTTTCTGCTCTGTAAAAATTTGAAATTTCAAAAACTCGTTCTAATCCAATTGTCATCTGTTCTTTGTACAATTGTGGGCTTTGTGCAAGATATGCCGTTTTTCCAAAATAGTCTAATGAAAATAGATTTGCTCCCCCCTCACTTGCACTACCGATAATTTTCGGTGTAGTGATTTCTAAGAATTTTTTTTCTGTTAATGTTTTACGTAATGATTGTAATACGTGGTGCCTTAATTTGAAAATTGAGGCTGTTCTTTGGTTTCTCATATCTAATGCACGATGGTTTAACCGTGTGTCAATGTTACTCTCTAATCTTCCAATTGGGTCAATTGGTAATGGATGAATTGCTTTTCCTAACACTTCTATTTCTTCAGCTTTAATCTCAAAAGCAAAATCTCGAGCTTTTGTTTCCTGAACCACTCCTTTAACACTTACAACACTTTGACGATTAATTTCACCTAGGTTCTCGTTTAATTCCCCTTTGACAATTATTTGAGCAATTCCAGACACATCACGTAACGTGATAAATGTCATCTTTCCTAATTTTCTAAGGTCTTCAATCCATCCTCCTAAAACAACTTGTTTTCCAATTAATTCTGTAGTTAGTTCTGCAATGTCATGAGATTTAACAAAAATCATATTCTTTACCTATCTTTTGCCCTCAAATTTTATCTTAATGTCAAGGTTTAGGATATTTTTTGCAATTTGTACAAGTTTCATTTGAATCGACTTTTATCATTCTGATAAAGTTGTTTATATCCCTTAGTGCAAAACAAAAATTCTAGTTAAGATCTAAGGATAACATGACCTTTCTAGTTGTTAAAGGACTAACTGCGAGATACGCTTCATCAAAAGGTCCAGTTTACGCAGTGGATGATGTGGATTTTGAATTAGAAGAGGGAGAATCAATAGGCATAGCTGGTGAAAGTGCATGTGGAAAAAGTACATTGGGATTGTCACTTATTCGAATGCTTTCTGGTGGCAAGATTGAAGGTGAAATTCTATTTGAAGGAAATTCAATTTTAGAAATGAAAGAATCTGATTTTGATGAAAAATTTCGATGGAAAATAATCTCTATGATTTTTCAAGGTGCAATGAATTCACTTGATCCTGTTTTTACTATAAAAGAACAATTCATTGAAATTCTAAAGCAACATAACTTTGATGATGATTTTAATCAGGTAATTTTAGATGCTATTCATTCCGTTACTCTGGATGAATCTATTCTAAAAAAATATCCTCACGAGTTAAGTGGTGGAATGAAACAAAGAGTAACTATTGCAATGGCGTTGCTTCTCAAGCCAAAATTTGTGATTGCTGATGAACCAACTACTGCACTTGATGTGTTAATTCAGGCGGGAATTGTAAATTTATTCAAAGACCTCAAAAAATGTGGAATGTCTTTTATGTTAATCACTCATGATTTGGCAGTATTGTCTGAAATTGCAGACAAGATTGGTATAATGTATGGTGGACATATGGTGGAATTTGGTTCTTCTGAAGAAATTTTTAAAAATCCAAAACATCCTTACACTCAAGGACTTTTAGAATCAATTCCAACATTAAAAGGAAATATTCCAAAATACATTAAAGGAATTCCTCCAAGCTTACTTGATGCTCCAACAGAATGTCGATTTATAGATAGGTGTCCTTTGGTAATTGAAAAATGCAAACAAGTTCCTCCAAAATTTAAAACCAAAACTGGCTATGTCCGATGTTGGCTTTACGAAGAAGAACAATAATTCTAAATTAATTATTATTTCACAACAAATTGTTAAATGTTTAAGAATGTTTTTTTACAATTGGTAGACATGAATCTATGATTCTCAACATTTCAGTTCTTAAAACTTTTTTATCAATTGATATCCACACTCTTAATTTTTTGATTGCAAAAGAAATTGTCTGAACTTCTTTTCTTTCTTCCCAAACAAATTCAATCTCTCCTAGATTCTTATCAAAAAAGCTCTCTAGATCTGTCTTTATGGCAATGTGTGAAAATTGATATTGTGTGTCTTTAGCATTCAAAAGAGGTACTAATTCTGGTCTTCTTCTATAAGCAAGTAACTCTCCACTTTCTCCAATAACACCTACAAACCGAACAAATGGGCTAATAGTGGATATGTTGTCACATATTTTTTTAAAATTTGCCTTTGACATTTGATTTAGTTGTAAAAATATGATATTTTAATGATTGTTCCAATATTTGCTTGAACTATTATTTCTTTTTTTAAATATTGTTTTACATTCAAGTTTAACATACTTTCTTTTTTAATTATGCCTAAAATACTAACGCAAATCCTGATACCACTGCAATTGTCTTAACAACCTTACCTGTGATCATAAATGTAATGAACTTTGTAAATTTCATTTTCTTTGCACCTGCAGAAATTAAAATAAAATCTCCAATTACTGGAATCCATGATGCAAAAAATATTGCGCCCCAACCAAATTTATCAAGTAATTTATTACCTTTTTTTTCATGTACAACATAATCCCCATTCTTCTTTTTCCTGAATTTACTAACTAGTTTATTTCCGCCGAATCCAATAAAATAATTCAACAAACCTCCCATCGTAGATCCTACAATTAACACTAAACCCACAAGAAAAGCGTTTTCTCCACCTATCAATAAAGCAGATGTCAAAATTTCAGTGGGTAATGGTATTGCTGTAGCTGACAATAATGAATTAAGAAATAATCCAATTATTCCATAATCTTGAAATACATTATTGGCTAGAATATCCTGCGCCAGTTGGTAGTATTCCATAATTAATTCAACACTCATGACTAATACTACCTCGTTTTGTATGAATCAAAATATAACCGTCTCTAACATTACTCATTTTCATTTGTTTAAAGCATCGGGAAATATTCGTTTTCAATAAATAATGCCTAAAAATAGTCTGAATTATGAATTTTGTTGACATATTCCCATTTGCTTCTGATGATGGTTATCTAATTTTGGCTTTAGTCAATTTCTTCGGTTCTCTCATTCCATTTGTTCCGTTACCAGGATTTTTGTTGCTTGCAACCATGTCTGTTGGTAATGAATATGATCTACATGTTTTAGCGCTGTTGTCTGCGATCACTGCGACTGTTGCAAAACAAATGATATTTTTTGTTAGCTTTAGCGGGCGAAGAATTATGGGTGAAAAAACTCGAAAAAGAATGCGCCCATTTGAGAGATTAGTGAAAAGATATGGTGCAGCTGCAGCATTTGTTGCTGCAGCAACTCCGATGCCTGATGATATAATATTTATTCCATTAGGATTGGCAAAGTATAATCCAAAAAGATTTTTTATTGCAACACTTACTGGTAAAATTGTTCTTAGTTACATCATTGTTCTTATTTCCCACTATGTTGGGTTGTCTTTCATAGAACCATTTTTGGAAAATATTGATGATCCCACTCCCGTTTACATTGGAGTAATTGTTTTTGGAGTAATAATGACTGCAATTATAATTTTACTTTTGAAATTGGATTGGCAAAGAATAATGGCAAAATTTGCTCCTTGGACTTTGGATGAAAATAACGAAGATGAAAATTAAATTTTTATTTTAAAATTCCATAATTTATCAGTTGCAACTTTAATTCCTATTCTTGGTGATGCTGAAATTTTCATTGGTTTTTTTATTCCTTCTGTAATGAATAACTTTGAATGTTTTGTTAAATCTATACCATAATCTCCTTTTGTTATTTCCAATGCTTGAGTTAATTTTGCAGGTCCGTTTGTGAGACTTTTCATATTTGTGATTTTTCTATTTTTTTGCATCATTTTGATTCCTTTTTCAGGTTCAATTGCACGAATAAGAACTGCTCCTGCTTTGTATTTTGAGTTTTTTGCTATTACATTAAAGCAATAATGCATTCCATAGGTGAAATAGACATATGCTATTCCAACATCTCCAAACATTACTTTGTTTCTTTCAGTAATTTTTCTAAATGCATGACTTGCAGGATCATCTTTGTGCCTATATGCTTCAGTCTCTATAATTATTCCTGATATTTCACATTTCTCTGTTTTCCTGACAATTCTTTTTCCTAGAAGATTTTTTGCAACTGTAACTGTATTTTTTAAATAAAATTCTTTAGGAAGAATATTCAATATCTACCATAACCTCTTTTTTATTTTTTAATTCTGTGATTAATTTAAACAGTTTTACAATGTCACTTTTTAATACATCAATTAATTTTTGATTGTATATTGTAGCAGCTGGATGAATTGTAAGAAAATACAATTGACTATCTTTTCGTGCTACTTTACCTCTAAATTTTATAATCTCTGAGCCACCTAAAATTGAATTAAATACTGTATTTCCTAAAATACAGATTATTTTTGGTTTAATTATTGAAATTTCTTGTTCAAGATATTCTTGACACGTGTCTTTCTCACTTATTTTTGGAACTCTATTGTTTGGTGGTCTACACTTTACAATATTTGTAATGTACACTTGATCTCTTGTTATTCCTGCTGCATCCAGTGCAATTGAAAGTTTTTTTCCTGCCACACCAATGAATGGCTCTCCATGTTCATCCTCATTTTTTCCTGGTGCTTCACCGACAAAAATTACGTCAGATTGAAAATTTCCTTTACCTGGTACTGCATTGGTTCTTGTTTTACAAAGATCACACTTTGTACATTTTATGACATTTTGTTTAATTTTTTCTAATTCTTGATTCATTTTCTAGTTTACACTCTTTACTGTTGCCACTCCTCGTATTGTTGGTCCCCCATTACCCATAATCATAGTTTGCATGGGATCTCCTTTTCCACAATTAGTTATTGGTCTTATTGTGAAATCATTACCACAAGCATCAATTGATTCAAAAAATTCAGGGGCAACACCCATCACAATTACATCTCTTAATAATTCCGTAATTTCACCATTTTGAATTCTTTGTGCATATTGACATGAAATACTCCAATTATACCGCTTCATGTCAATTGATGTAATCTTCATGTTTGATATTAAATAACCATTTTTGACTTCTTTTATCATCTCATTTACATCCCAATCCCCATTCCCAATACAGGTACATGCCATACGAATCAAAGGCATGTATCTGTAGTTTGTTGCTCTCATATTTCCAGTGGGTGGTGTTTTGAAAATTTTTGCCGTTTCCCTATTTTGCATATGATTTTTTAAAATTCCGTTTTCAACAAGAGTTGTTTTTTTTGTTTCAACTCCTTCATCATCAAAATAATACCACCCTAAACTTTCTTTGATGGTTGGATCATCAAATACATTTAGTTTTTCTGATCCAATTTTTTCTCCAATCTTTCCTTTCCACCATGCACCTCCAGCCCATGCCATCTCTTTTCCTAAAACTCTGTCTGCCTCCGATGGATGACCTAATATCTCATGTGTAAGTAGTGACACAAAATCTGGATTCATTACTAGAGTTGCCTTTTCTTCTTTTACAGGTTTTGCATCAATTAGTTGTGATGCTTTTAAAGCAATTTCTTTTGCACTTTGTTGAATCTTGTTTTTATTGATGATTTGCTCCATTCCTCCTCTACCACCTTCTGTAATGTTTACTGATTGTGTGAGTCCTGATTCATGAGCTGTAGCTATCATATCTACTATAACATCTGTATAATTTTGTATAATTTCTGAACCTTCACTGTTTACAAAATATTTTGAGTTAATCGCATATCCTAGACTTATAATTGATTTAATGATTCTTGTTGTATCTGAAATAATTTTGTTACACTCAAACCCTATCTTCATTAATTCTTCTAATTCTGGTTTTTTTAAAACTGGAAAATCTATCTTGGCTTTATTAGTAGAATTTGGGTATAAACTGATTTCATTTTTTTTATTTTTAGCATAGTGTGACGAATTTCTTAAAGCTTCATTTACAACATCTTTGATTTGTTCAAAAGACTTTGGATTTGTGATTGAACAAAAACTCCATACTCCTTCCTTTATTAATCGAATACCTACTCCAACATTATTATTACTTCTAACATGTTCAACTTCACCATCTTCAATGAGTATTGATTTTATTTCTTGTTGTTCAGCTCTGGCATCACAATATTGGGCACCTGAATCTACTGCATATCTAATTGCTTTGTCAGCTAGATCTTGTAGTACTGAATCCATGATTTATCCAATTTAGTGGTACTCTAATGTCTTCAGTATATCTAATTATTTGAAATTGCAGGCATGGTAAAAAAATACTCATCCTCAAAATCATAGTCCATTGTGTCTTTTTTACGCAAGAATTCAAAATATACAGTACAATTCTCATAAAATTCATTATTTTTCTTGCACTGTACTTGCATATCCTTAATGTCTAAATGTGCATTTTTTTAAGAGAGTGAGTGATATTAGATCTAAAAGTTTGTTTTCTTTAAGCAGAATTTACAGAAAATTTTGTCTCTGCTGATGTTTGTTTTGGGATTGTAAATGAAAATGTTGATCCCTGATTTGGAATGCTAACTACAGAAATTTGTCCCATGTGATTCTCAATAATCCCTTTGCAAATTGCTAGACCCAATCCACTTCCACCTCTTTCTCTTGTAAGGGTGGTATCTACTTGATAGAACTTTTTGAATAGATCCTTTTGTTTTTCTAGAGGAATTCCTGTTCCGTTATCTTTGACGCTGATTTTTATTTCTGTGGGAAGATCTTCCATAATTAACTCGATCTTCCCAGAATTTGGTTCTACTGCAGTTAAACTATTCTTCATTAGATTTGTAACAACTTGACATATTCTTTCTGAATCATGGTTTATTACGGAATCAATAGCGTTGGAGATAATTTTAATATTCTTTTTTTCAGTTTGTGGTTTTAGTGTCTCAATTGCTTTATCTATTGCGTTTTTGATATTGGACTCTTCTTTTTTCATTCTTAATTGACCTAATTCTAATTTTTGTGCATCAAGTAAATCCGAAATTAATGATGATAATGTTTCAGAACTTGATTTAATGATGGCAATTCTATCTTTTTGCTTCTTTGTTAGTTTTCCCAATTTCTCACTAAGTAACATATCTGAATACCCTTGAATTGGTACTAGAGGTGTTTTCAGTTCATGAGTAATCATTGCAAGGAATTCGTCTTTTGCAATTCCTGTTTTTCTTACCTCCTCTTCTTTTTCTTTAATTGTATTAGACATTATGTTGAAGTTTTCAACTAATTGTCCAACTTCATCAGTTCCGGAATATTCAATTTTTTCACCATATATCCCCTCTTTCACTTTTGACAATGCTTTAGTTATTGATTCGAGTGGTGAAAGTGATTTCCTAATAACATAGAGAACTAAAATGAATACCACGATATCTATTGCCAATAATATTTGAATGATAATTTGTTCTTTAGAATTCTGATTGGCAATTTCACTGCTCCATGAATCCAACAAATTATCTGTATTTTCAAACAAAATTAGTTTTTCTATATCCATTTTATTTTTTGCTGAATTAAATTCTGGAGATAAAAGTGCTCTTTCTTCAAGGGTTTTAATTTTTATCTGAACAGATTCCCACAAAGGATCTAATTTTCTTAATGATTCTGAATTTTCTCTTGGAATTGATGTTAATTCTTCATGTATTGTATTAACACTTTCAACATCTAGATCCATTGTTGAAATCTGTAACAATTTTCTAATACCTATTTCAAATTTTAGCCTTTCTAGTTTGAGAATCTCTTGAGTATCTTCTCCTTCCCCGATTGACATTAACAGACTTTGCTGTCCTATGGTTTTTGCACCTTCTGCTAAATCTTTAGCAATTTGTTTGTGAGTGTTATAATTTCTATCTAAATTTTGTAAATTTTTTGTCAGTGCATCTGTATATAATACTAGTTCTTGATTTTTTTGTAAAACATAATTCATTGCACTTGTTGCTTCTTGATCAAACACTGATGTTTTTTCTACTTGTAATGCTACTAGTTTGTAAGATTCCCATGATGATAAAACTTTATTGTACTCTGAAGAAATTGATGATGGAATTTTTTCAAGCGTCTGATTTTTAATCACTCCACCATTTTTTATTACTGTTAATATTGATTGAACTTCATCAATTTCTTTTTGAAGTTTAATTTTGTCTTCTATATTTCCATTTGCAATTGATTTTGCTGTTGATGAAATTGATTCAGCTTTAACTTTAATATCTCCAGTTCGAATAATAGAATATGATTGTGAAGATGTTGATTGTTCCTGTTGATATAATAGAAACAAATTGAATGCGGCAAGACTAATTAAAATTCCAATTAAAAGATATGTCTTGACTACTATCTTCATATCCAAAAATATCTGGCGTAGGGTATAAAAATAATGGGTCTATTTTGTTTAACTGTATAACATGTCTGATGAATTTATTAAAATTGCAACAAAAGAGATTAATAATGAAATAACAGGGTTGGAAAATATTTTAAATATTTGCAAAAATAATGATGATGTCTTTCACAATGCACAAGAGTTTCAAAAACACACACATAAAATCAAAGGTTTGGCCCCAATGATGGGTAAAGAAGAACTTGGAGGTTTATCTTCAATATTAGATATTATGTTAAACAAAATAATTGAAGGCAAAAAAATTGTAGGGATTTTTGATATTTTAACAGAATCTTTTCATTATATGAAAAACTCAATGAATGAGTCTAATTGTGATCTAAGTCAAATTAACAATAAACTGAAACAACTTTTGGCAGAACATGAAAAATGAATATTTTTTATATGGAAAAATTAATGTTAATTTATGGCAAAGGTACTCATCGCGGATGATTCTGAAACTATTCGTTTAGTTTTAAACGATATTTTATTAATTGGTGAACATGAAATAGTTGCCGAGGCATGTGATGGTGCTGAGGCTGTTGATTTTTATCGACAACATAATCCTGAAATTCTTCTTCTTGATTTGGCAATGCCTAAAAAAGATGGCTTGACAGTTGTAAAAGAAATAATAGAATATGATCCTAATGCAAAAATAATTTTAATTACTGCTAGCGATGATCAAAAAATTATTTCTCAATGTCTAGAACATGGTGCCGTATCCTATATTCCAAAACCCTTCGATTTTAATGCTGTATTAAAAACTATCACCACAATTCTGGAAAATTAAATTAGGACACCAATCTATAACAAAATGATAGAAAATTTGTCAAAAATTGTTGTTGATACTAGTGTTATAATTAACGGTCAGTTAATTGCTCAGATAGAAGCTGGTTCAATTAAAAATTCTGAAATTATAATACCTCAAGCAGTTTTTGATGAGTTACAATCTCAAGCTTCAAGTAAAAAAAAGCAAGGATTTGTTGGATTAGAAAAAATTCTTAAACTTAATGAATTATCTGTTAGTTATGGCTTGAGTGTAGTTTTGAAGGGTACACATCTTTCTGTTGATGATGTTAAACTTGCTCAAAGTGGTAGAATTGATGCTATTATCACTGATATAGCTAAACAAAATAATGCAATTCTTTATACTTCTGATAATGTCCAACATTTGTTGGCAAAAGCTGAAGGCATAGAAACAGTATTTCTTAAATCTGTTGTAAAAGATGAAGCATTAGAATTTATGAAATTTTTTGATGCTAACACAATGAGTGTTCATCTTAAAGAAAATCGATACCCTTTAGCTAAAAAAGGAAAACCAGGTTCTTTTCTTTTGACCAAACTTAGTGATGATATTCTTTCAAGAGATTATTTGGAGCTTATCTCATCTCAAATTTTAGATATGACTAATGTGTCTGATTCAAGTACAATTGAGATCTCAATGACTGGTGCATCAGTAATTCAACATGGTGATTACCGTATAGCTATCACTCATCCTCCTTTTTCTGAATCTTTTGAAATTACAATTGTTCATCCAATTGTAAAATTATCTCTTGAAGATTATGAAATTTCTGATGCATTAATGAAACGTTTTTCTGATAGAGCTGAAGGAATTCTGATTTCTGGCGCTCCTGGTTCTGGAAAAAGTACTCTTGCATCAGGACTAGCAAATTTTTATCAAAATAAAGGAAAAATTGTTAAGACATTTGAATCTCCACGTGATTTGCAAGTTGACCCTGGGATTACTCAATATGGAAAATTAGATGGAAGTTTTGATAACTCTGCTGACATTTTGTTACTTGTTCGTCCGGATTATACTATTTTTGATGAAATTAGAAGACAAGAAGATTTTAGAACCTTTGCTGATTTGCGATTAACTGGAGTTGGGATGGTTGGTGTAGTTCATGCAAATTCTCCATTAGATGCAATCCAACGTTTTATTGGAAAGATTGAACTTGGCCTAATCCCGAATGTCTTAGATACTGTAGTTTTTCTAAAAGATGGTAGAATTGAAAAAGTCTATGACTTGGAATTAAAAGTCAAAGTTCCTTCAGGAATGACAGAATCTGATCTAGCAAGACCTGTTATTGAAATTAGAAATTTTGCCGATAATGTGTTAGAACATGAAATCTATACCTTTGGAGAAGAAAATGTGATTGTTCCTGTTGTAAAAAGAATTCAAAAAGTTGGAATTGAAAAGCTTGCAGAAGATAAGATAAAAGAAATTTTCAAAAGATATGATTCTCATGCAGAAGTTGAAATTTTATCTGATAATCGAGTCAAAGTATTTGTTGATGAACAGTACATTCCATCAATAATAGGAAAAGGAGGCTCAAATATTAATGAAATTGAAAAATTACTCAAAATTCATGTAGACGTAGTTCAAAAAAATTCTAATCATTTTTCTAGCATGACAAATGATCTACCTTTCACTTTTTCAGAATCAAAAACTGCATTACTTCTAACTGTTGATAGAGAATACACTTCAATGCATGCTGATATCTTTGTTAACGATAAATATGTGACATCGGTAAGAATTGGTAAGAAAGGACAGATTAAAATTCCCAGACGTTCTGATGTTGCAAGAAATCTTATGAATATTGCATCTTCACAAGCTGATATTCAAATATTCCTCAAAGATTTTTAAAATTTTCAATTATCTTTGGGCTTGCTTTAAGAAAAGTAACAAATTTTCTCAATTGCTTTATTGTTTTTGGATTTAGATGATGTTCAATTCCTTCAATATCTTGACTTGCAGTATCAAATCCTATTCCTAAAATTTCAAAAAACTCTAGTAAAATTCCATGCTTTTGTCTAATTCCATCAGCTATTTGTATTCCTTTATCTGTAAGATTAATTCCATGATATTTTTCATATTCTAAAAATCCATTCTCATCTAGTCTTTGAAGCATCTTAGTAACACTGGGTGCACTAACATCCATGTATCTTGAAATATCTAATGTAGTTGCGTAACCTTTCAATTCAACTAATTCTGAGATTATTTCTAAATAATCCTCCATTCTTGTACTTGATTGAGTTCTTTCTGATTGGTGAGCTGCTTTTATCGAATCCAATCTTTTGGAATTTTTAGATTTCATGCAATCTTTGTATGTAAATTAAATCTAGTATAATTGAGTGTCTTTTCTGTTAATTTTAGTTATTCTTAGTTGACTTGAATGTAACTTGAATTGATCTTTCAATGTTAACTAACTTTTTCTAAATCAGAGGCTGGAATGATTGATCCCTTAAAGGCACGACTGGAAAAATTAAGAAAATCTTCAGAATCAGCTAAACGCAGAGCAAATTTGTATACTGAAATTGCCAAAATGGATGACAAATATGCAGCCCGTTCACTAGGTGCGCTTCAAAAGGCTCCTGCACCAGGTAAAAAACTTCAAAAAATTGGATTTTTGATGTTATGGGTTCCTGAACCAACTGGTGTTACTTGTGCGATAGGTGCTCCAATGATAGTCGCTGGGAGATATCTTGACAAAAAATACAATGGTGCTACCATTCACGATGTAGGACATGAGACAAAAAATGCTCTCTCATCAATAAATGACTTTAAAAATTCTATATTGTAGTATTCTTTGTTTTTAAAATTACATTCTAAGCAATTTTTATATCTATAAGAAAACTTTGTGTTCACAAAAAACAAGTCCAATCTTAATTATGATTATTTACATTTAAAGTAGTGCAAAAAATTATGGTGATCTTTTCTGTTTTGATACTTTTTCATTATTTTCAAATACCTCTAATGCATAAGAGCAGGTGATTATGTGAAATCTATAATAATTATTCCAATAGCAGTTGTGGTTATTGTAATTATTGCAGGAATATTGATTACTACTATGAATGAAGTTTCAGATATGGATAATGTTTCCCTACCCAACAATTATTCAGAAATGGAAAATACACTTGAAAAAGTTGATCAGGCAATTGAACAAATTGAAAATGCAAATCCTGAGTTGAGACAGATTGAATATTTTGCATTATGTGTTTATGTTAATGGCAAAGGAGGTCAATATTATTTGGATATGTATGCTAGTGATCCAAAATACAAAGAATGGTTTGATGGTAAGTTTCCAGATATAACTATACATCAAGTTTTGGATAACATTGAGGATAGAAAACAGTTTTACGACAGACTTGGTAAAGTGTGTGGAAATTAAAGTCTAAAATTATGATTCTAACAATTTTTGTACTTCTAGAGACTCCAAACATCTTGATAACTTCTGCAACTGGTATGTGGTATGGTCTAGAACCCCTCTCATGAATTATATTTGAAATCTCCTGAAATATCCAAATTTCAGATACACTTCTTTCGTTCAGCCTCATATGGGAACAAAGTTCAACTAGATTTCCTCAAAAAGGCTGACATTTTTTTTAGAGACTAAAACACCCTTTTACAAACAGAAATAAAAGTTACTGAACAAATTAACGTATTTTAAAGGACCAAAATGAATTGACTTGTGACAAGTAGAAATCAGGTATTAATTCCTATATTCATTGCTGCAGTAATCATTGGAATTGTAGGTTTGGCTACCTTGCCAAGTGAAATTAAACTAGAATCTGTTAAATTTCCTATGGGCACAATTATGGTTGATGACATTCCTCTTCAAGTAATGATTGCAGATACTGAACCTAGACGTGTTCGTGGATTAATGTTTGAAGATCAATTGCCTTATGATCAAGGAATGATCTTTGTGTTTGAAGAATCTGGGCTTTATTCATTGTGGATGCTCAACATGCAATTTTCTCTTGATATGATTTGGTTTGATCAAGATGGAAAAGTTGTACATATAGAAAAAGATGTTCCTCCATGTAAAGCTCCATTAGAAATCGCAACATGTCAAAGTGTTATCCCTGACAAGGAAGCAGTTTATGTTCTTGAAGTGACATCCGGATTTGTTGATAAAAATGACATTACAAAAGACTCTGTATTGAGTATTATATCAATTTAGTATTGCAAAACCTTATCTTAGAATATTAAAAGTTATAATTTATGAACAAGTTAATACTGATTCTTATTTTACTTGGAATTACCGCAATTGTTTCCATTTCTATACTTTTAATCTCTGAAAATACATCACAACTCAAATCAAAGTCCATCTATGAGGTAGGATTTACTTTTTCTGATGTTGATAAAATTAAAAAATCTCTTTCTACACAAAAAATTTTCATGTCTTCCCCAATTGAAATCACTGATTATACTATAGGACAATATTGTCCATACATTACTGATATTCAAAATCCAATTAGACATTGTGCTACTACTGTTATTTTAGACATTAATGGGAACTCTCTTGGAAATATCAACATGGGTGGAACTACGGATGGCCCAATTATGGCGTTAGCCGTTATTGATTCATCTCCATTTTTAGATTCCAAACAAGATGTAGTTTACCATGTTTTTGAAACAATGATTGAGATTTTGGTATGTGATTGTTGGGAAGATAGACAACCGGGAGGATTTGTGTCTGTACGTGCATGGCTAGATACTGCTGCAGAAAAATATTCAGAGTCTACACAAAGTACACTTACATCAAAAATTACCGGTTTAGATGCTAATACACTAATCTTGGAGATTACTTCTACAGACGAATCCTATTTGTGGACATTGATTATACTCAAGTAGTTTAATTATATACGATAAAATTCTTTGATTGACGATTACTGTGATTGATCATCTATGGTTAATTCCTCTGGGATTTGTTGCAGGAGTATTGGGTTCTATGATTGGTCTTGGTGGTGGAATTATAGTAGTTCCTGTATTGACATTTTTAGGATTTACTCCTACTGCAGCAGCAAGTAACAGTCTTTTTGCAGCATTAACTAATGCTATTGCATCAACTATTTCATATTCAAAACAAAAAAGAATTGAATATTCACTAGGCCTGAAACTTGGATTAATTACAATTCCTGGAACTATTCTTGGTGCAGTTATTTCTAATGATGTAACGCCGGATATTTTTAAAATTTTATTTGGTTTTGTAATGATTGCATCTGCATCTTACATCTTTTTGAGAAAAAAAATTGAGACTAAAGAAAAAACCCTATCCAAACAGATGATAGTTTTTGCAGTTGGTGCTAGTTTCTTTGCAGGAATAATTTCTTCATTTTTTGGAATTGGTGGGGGGATAATCTTTGTGCCATTAATGGTAGTTGGAATGGGGATGGCTATGAAAAAAGCTGCTCCAACTTCTCAAATGATTTTGTTATTTGCATCATTATCTGGAGTGATAGCTCATAGTATTTTGGGACATCCTGATTTTACTCAGGCAGGATTTTTAGCAATTGGTTCTTTTCTTGGTGGATTAGTTGGTGCAAGATTGTCTTTAGATATCAAGGAACTGTATTTGAAAATCATAGTATCCATTGTAATCTTGATAGCAGCTGCAAAACTCTTTTTTGATTCGATATCTGGTGGGTCCACTCTTTTTGGATATTAGCCTCGAATTTCTTTTTGTGCTTTTATAATAATTTTGTAATATATTGTGTTCGTTAGGTCTTTGACCTAAAGAGCTGGAGAGACTAGTCGGCTCTCCGGTATTTTACTTAGCAAGATTACATGATTGTTTATTTCAAACAATCTATATTTTTTATTATAATTTGAATAAAAAATAACTCAACTACTTTTTCTGTGATAATTCCCAAAATGAAATCAACATATGAGAAAAATTCCTACCATAAGCATAATTGATGATTAGTATGATTTCTACGACTCTATTAAATACAAATTCCACAAATCATGCTTATGACAATGATGCACATTCCTATACGTGGTCATCACGAAGAAATGATGATGAATTTGAAGATTAATTTATTTTAATTTTAGATTTTTTAACATTATCTCAATTCATCCACACAGAAAATAACTTCTGATGATGAAGCTGCATTATCTGACACGAGAAAATTAATTGCCTCTGCAATTCTTTGATTGCTTGGATCTGTACCTGTTACTGTACCTGGAAATATTGTAAACATTCTAATTTTTGATTTGAGAACATCACTCAATTCTTGATTGACTGTGGTTGTAAATGGTCTTAGTGCACCTCTAAAAACTTCGACTTGAGCTCTTTGTGTTCCTGTAACTTTTCTTCCAAGTGGCAAGTCAGGACCAATAATCATTATTGCACCTTTTGCATCTTTGTAAAGACGTGGATCTTTGTCTCCACCTGGGACAAATTGCTCAAGTGCTCTTTGGGCTACAGTTGCTGGGGTTAAAATGAATTTTTCAACAAGTTCTTCCCATTTTGCTCTTGATAATTCAGTTAATTTTGATATTTCAGGCAACTTTCCTGTCACGTGAACTACTGCTAGGATTTCACCATGGTTAGTTTTAGCAGTATTGAGCCATTTTTCCACCTCTTCAGGATTCTTGATATCAAAAATATGGGAATGGCATTTGTCACTAATGTATTCCTGAAGTTCTGTTGGTGTTGATTGTGAAATGAAACATGCAGCTCTTCCTCCATTTTTTTCAATATGTTGTGCCAAAAATACTACTCTTTCTGCGTCCGCTTTATCGGTTGCATCAATGGTAAACACAATTACTTTTCCTCCAAAGTCTGGTTGGTGAACTCCTGGTGTTGTGGTTCCAATATGTGGTCTTACAGGATAAAATACCCTGTCTCCAGGAACTACTTTTCCATTTAGAATTTTTGCTATTGCGTCATCACACAAGTTAAGAACTGATTCTGCCACTTGGGTTTGTTTTAGAAATTCTTGGTCTGCAATCATATGTGATGTATTGTTTTGAATTTTTCCTGCAAGACTTTGAATTTGTTCTAATAACTTTGTAAATGTCTCAGTTAGTTTTGGAATGTCTTTTCCATTTGCTAGTTTTACAGCAACCTTTGCAATTCCTTCTGTGTCTACTCCATCTGCCAGTATGCATTCTAACAATTCTTTACTTGCCTCTTCAACTTCAACTGGACTTAGGTCTTCAAATCCACTAACTCTCATAAATTCTGCTGCTGCTTTAGGATAAACAGTCTTGTAAATTCGATCAGAATGAACTGGTCCTGGATTTATTGCTATGGAAATAATTCCCTTATCTGTTAATTCCCATGACATTGCCTCTGCTAGTCTGTTTTTAGCACCTTGGGCTGCAGTATATGGACTTCTAAATCTATATGGTCTTTGTTCTAATGGTCGCTCTTCAGTAAAGAATGTTGAAATTGTAATTATTTTTCCTCCTTCTTTCATAACTTTTAGTGCTTGTACAGAACCCCAGAAAGTACCTGTAAGGTGAATTCCAATAGTACTTTTGAATTCATCAAGTGGTGCATTTGCAAAACATGTTACAGGACCTGAAACTCCTGCATTATTAATTATGTAATTTACCGTAACATTATCATTTTTGAGTGACTCAAACATATCATTCATTCCTATTTCCTCACTAACATCAACTCCCGAAAAAATTCTAACTGATGCACCGCTATTTTTTTCAGAAATAATTGCTTCCAACATTTTTGATGTTTCTTCTAATGGCTCTCTTCTTCTTCCAAGGATAATTACACTTGCTCCATTTTCAACAAATTTTTTGGCTATGGCTTTACCAATACCTGTTCCACTACCTGTGATTAAAGCAACTTTATCTTGAAATTTCAGCATAGATATGCTGTTCAACCTTTTGTGATATTTAATTGGATTGATCCCTATGGAAAATAATTTCTTGATATCTTTATTTCAATTACTGACTATCATCTTTTTCTACTTGTTTGATCATGTATTCCGTATTGAACAAGCCCAAAGAACTTGAATATGCTGCCAAAAAGAAGCAAGAATCAAAGGCATTCAAGAATTTTGTACGTGGTATCTCTAATGATAATACAAAGGCCAGTTATGTTGAATGGCTACGAAATGACATCATGAAATTTGCATATTCTCAGAGAATTATTTCTGGTTCTGAAGAATATGATGAATTAATCAAATTAGATCAAGAGCAAATAACTGATTTTTTGCTTGATTGGATTGATTACAAGAAAGATCAGGGAGTAAAAGCAAAGACAATTGCTACAAAAATTTCATCAGTAGAGATCTTCTTTGACATGAATAGGAAATTATTTCACAGAAAAATAGTTAGAAAAACAATAGGAAAGGATGATTCCCCAATAGGTGGCGGTGTTTCTTTTACAGATGATGATGTCAAGCACATGTTATCCGTTACAAGAAGTCTTAGAACAAAAGCACTGATTCACTTTTTTGCATCTACTGGAACTAGACCCGCAGCACTAATTGACCCAATATTGAAGATAAAACACTTGGTAGAAATGCCTCATCCAAAAAACCCCGCAATACAGAAATGGTGTTATGGAGTAAAAATTTATGACGAATCAAGGGATGGCTATTATTGCTTTCTAACCCCTGAAGCTACAGGTGCACTTGACAAGTATTTGGAATCTAGAACAGTAAAAGGTGAAGTTCTAGACAAAGAATCATTTCTGTTTGCAACAGAGCACTCTCAAACTAGAAAGAAAGCAAATTTGGATGATACT
The DNA here is from genome assembly GCA_022564385.1 of Nitrososphaerota archaeon. GTDB lineage: Archaea > Thermoproteota > Nitrososphaeria > Nitrososphaerales > Nitrosopumilaceae > Nitrosopumilus. The sequence goes on from JADFLN010000015.1 coordinate 19,748, forward strand.
GCATGCAGAAAAGTTATCCAACGTGCAATAGAATTGGCTGGAATAAAACGAGAAAAGATAGGAAAAGCAAGATTTGACAAATCTGTAATTTATGGATTTAGAAAACGATTCAATGGCAAACTCAAAATGGAAAATTCTGTGAACTCAAATATTGCAGAAAAACTAATGGCTCATAAGCGTGGACTGGATGGAACCTATCTTAGACCAACTAGAGAAGAAAGATATAATGAATTTTGTAAAGCAATAAAATCAATTTCTGTATCAAAGGAAGAAAAACTAAAAGATGAAGTAAAAAATCTCAAACTTGACATGGTAAAATATGAAGAGACACTTGAAAAAGTAAATGAATTGGAATCTGCAGTAGACAAAATCAATCATAATAGACTAAATCAATTAGATCAAATGATGATGGTGGCAAAAAAAATGCGTGAAACTTTACCACATTGCGATACTGACAAAAATGAAAAATTGTTTAAAGAAACACTTGAATTTTATGACGAAATTAACAAAAGTGAGTATGTAAAAAATCTTAGAGATTCTTAGGATAGATTCTTCCAATCCAATATACATCTACTAGAACAAAGAATTTTCAGGATTAGAAGAGTCTAGAATCTAACAAAAACAATCAACAAATAATTTCAATTTCTTGTGTTGCATATGCATTGATTGAAACAAACAGAGCAACTGTGATAATCATTACAGGTTTCATCTATACCCGAATTATTCCGTGATTTACAAGATACTCAATTCCTGATGCAAAGTCAGTATCTTCTATCAATCCTTCTGACCACCAACAAGCATTGTTTTTAACCCAATTTGGAATCTCACTAGTTCCACTATAACCGGATGAACTTGCAGAAACTATGATGATATTATTATTAATTAAATATTGAATTCCTTCAGTAAATGATTGATCACCAATTTTATCTTCACACCAAAATGATGCTACGTTTTTGACCCAATCAGGGATTGCAAGTTTTGGTGGATTGACAGTTATTGAAAATGAAACAGGTTGTGCTCTGTTTCCTGCAGAATCTCTAGCATTACAAGTAACTTTAGTTGTGCCAACTGAGAACATTGTACCTGAAGAAGGATTGCAAATTGGTCTGATTAATTGGTCTGTCTCATCAATTGCTAAAACCTCATAGGTAACTCTAGCACCATTTTGATTTTCAGCGTCTACTATGATATTGGTAGGTTTGAGTATTTTTGGGGGAGTTGTATCATATGTAGGTGGGATGATAATTGCAGTTCCCTGAACATTTACCTGTCCCTGCATCCAAGGATGAATCATGCAAAAATAGTTGAAAGTTCCTGGACTATTGAACTTGTAAGAAAACGAACTACCACTCATAAACAAACTACTATCAAATTCACCA
>JADFLN010000091.1 GCA_022564385.1 Nitrososphaerota archaeon
ATAGCGTTATGAATAATGTGAACTGCGGCTCTAACTTTGATTGAACCAGTTAGTAAGTTAGAATCAAATTTACCAAAAACTTTCAGATCTGAATCTATAAAATCTATTTTGTACACACTTTTAGCACATTCTTTCAAATCTTCAGTAAGATCAGTAAGTGGTGTTGGGTTAACAATCTTAGTTTCTTCTAGATGAGGAACTTTATTCCATATCTCTTGTTTAAAATGCTCAAGCAGAATGTTGTCAATGTTATTTTCTTCAGTCGCTTCCAATAATTTTTTTCCTCTGGAACATCATCTAGTATAAGCTCATATAAAATATGCAATTGGCTACGTCTGAAATCCTAGTTTTAGTTTTATGTTTAATGTGTGCCGGGGGCGGGTTTCGAACCCGCGACCTCCAGATTATGAGTATTGCCTTAGTTGGAGAACCGCTAGAGTTTACCAAGTGAACTGGCACTCTAACCAGGCTGAGCTACCCCGGCATGTATATGCATGAAAAATTTGGGAAATTAAATGATTCTAAAATATTTTAAAATTTTATTTTAGATTTTTCCACTTTATGTTTTCATTCTTTACCCAAAGGAATTTCTTTTGTAATGCAGATGTATACAATTTTTCCCATTCTACACCTACCTCCTCAGTCCATGCCTTGATAACACGCGGATCTATGTAATTTCTCAAAGATGTTCCAAGATTGTAATCTTTGGTTGTTTCCGATAAATTAATTTGTAACTTTAACTTCTCTACTTTTTCTTTGTGTTTTTGCTTTTGTTTTTTGATTTGTTCATTTAGTGTCTTGATTCTTTTCTCTTTACTCTTCTTTTGAGTTTCAGTTTTTGGCTCAGATGACTCTATCTTTTTGAGAATTTCTTGGGTTTTCTTTGAAGCTTGGTCTTTTTCAGTATTTTTGAGAGTGTCTCTCTTCTTTTCTAATGATTGCTCAAATGTTTTTGGAATGGTTCTCTTATGATTACACATTTTGGCAGCTTCAAGATTTGCCATTTTAGCGTGGTATATCTTCTCATTTAGTGTCTTTCTCTTAATGTTATCATGTTCTACAAGATATTTTTTAACAACTGTTGTTGCAAGATATGTTCTAAACACTTTAGCAGTCAGTCCCTTTACAATGCTGGAATAGTATGCATTAACATGTCTTGAAGTAATGTCATCAAAAATTTCGTCTTTTGGTTTTTTCTTTTCAATGAGTTTCTTAAGATTTTCCTGAAATTGTTTGTCATGACCTTCTGCAACAACTGTTTCTTGCCATCTTACACAATCTTTTCCTAGAAAATCAAACTCGATTGTATTAGCGGTAATTTTGATATGTTCTTTTCTCAGAGTTGTAGCACCTACAGTGTCTGCTTCCTCTGGATCTTTTTCATCTCCTACTCTCATTGCAGTTCTATAAATCAAATAACATGCTGTAGCAATTCTACTAATTTTTGGATCATCACTTTTCATATCTTTTACAATCCTATCTTTTATTTTGTCAATTTCCTTTGCAAGTTTTACAGCTTTTTCGTACTTTGCTTTATCCCTATCTTGCTTCAACCCCGAAGAATCCGCAAGCCATACGTACTTTCTTTTTTGTGTAAGAAAATCCATCCAACTAGCTAGCCACATTGAATCTTTGTCATGAATTATTTCCCCCCATTTTCCTTCAGGTACTTTTGCTTCCTTTCCAAGGTTTAGTGTAACATCTTTTGCAGTAACACGTGGTTTCCATTTTCCTCGAATTGGATGTTCTCCTCTTCCAATGAATATTCCTGGTGGCTCTGCCATGTAATTTCCTACTTCGACTTCTTTTCCATCCATGATGGCAATTCCATATTTTGTTTTCAACTTTTCTCGTACTTCTTTTCTTTTTACAGAAAGGGCTTTCTTTTCTTCTTTTGTCATCATCTCCTTGAGATCTTTTTCCTTGTCAACTATTTTGTAAGCATTTGAAAAATCAATATCTTCATATGAAATTTTTTTAAATTTGGGATTTAGAGTTTTGGCAAAATCTACTGTAAAGTTTTTTTGAAAAACTCGGTCTTGAGCATATGGGGTATCTTTCTTTTTTGCCCATTGGTATATCATTTCTTCTTGGTTAAGATTAAGTTCAACGTTTTCTCCTTTGATCTTTATCTTGATACCACGAATTTCATAATTTGGTGGAAATAAGATTCCATTATGTTGTAGCGTTTTCCATTTCATTCTTTTCACTTTAAAATTGTGGACTTTGACAAAAACTGTATTTTATGTGTATATCAATTTAACGTACAAGTGTAATGTCACATTGGAAATAGCTCTTTACTCATGTATTTCTCAAATTCTAGGTCTGTTTTCATCTTCTTTGCTTCTAAAAACATGACAGCATCAGTTCCTACAATATATCGTGGCAAAATCTCATCATCATGAATTGCTTTTATTATGACATCGGCAACTTGTGATGGTGCAGTTCCCATTTCAACCATCATTTTAAGACCTGCAAGCATGTTATCCGTTAATGCTTTGTATTTAGGATCAATTTTTGATTCTGGAACTTTCATTGAATTGAAAAAGTTTGTTTTAATAACTCCTGGCTCAATTAAAGTAGTTTTAATTCCAAATTGACCAAGCTCATATCTGAGACATTCACTTAATCCTTCCAATGCAAACTTTGTACTGATATAAGCTGGCGAAGCAGGTAATCCCATTCTACCAACAACAGAACTAATGTTTACGATAATTCCAGAATTCTGTTTTCTCATAATTGGAGATACCTCTTGAATGATTCTTACAATACTAAAGAAATTGGTTTCAAACTGTTTTCTAAAATCATCAACTGATACATCTTCTGTACATCCAAATTGCCCATACCCTGCATTATTTACTAAAATATCTAATCTTCCTCCATCTGTAACTACTTTATTGATTGCAGAAATTATTGATTCCTCTTTAGTGACATCTAATTCTATTACATCAATTGGGAGATTTTCTTTTTTTACTACGTATTCTAATTCTCCTGCTTTTTTAATATCTCTCATACTTGCAAAAGTGTGGTAGCCATCCCTTGCAAGTGCTAATGCAGTTTCTAATCCTACACCTGATGAACTACCTGTGACAAGAGCGACTTTTTTCACATTTGTACTAGGTTTTTGCTATATTTATCCCATCTTGATTTGTCATACTAATGGTCTATCTCCTTCAGTGGGTTCAATCAGCTCTGTTTTCTCTCCTTTACTAATTCTCTCTAGAATCTCTAATGCAGAATATTTGTGCAAGTATTCGTTGTTGTTTCCACATCTATATGAGAACGTGCATCTGGGACACCCAGATTCGTTTTCACATGGACATTCCTTTACTATATGCATACTTCTCTCAAGGGCTTTCTCAAATCTATCATACAGTGCCTTGCTGGCTCCACTTCCACCAATTGCCCCATCATAGATGAAAATCAAGCCTGAAGTACCTAATGATATGCCTCCCAAGTCTTGAGATACTCCTCCTGTGATCATATTACTACCCTCAATTACAACATGTTCTGTTGCATGATATCCACTGGCTTCAGTATAGTCCTCATCTTCTGATTTTTCAATAACTTTGAGAGGTCTTGGTGCATGAAAAACAATTCCCTTGGTAACAAAATCATACTCTAGTGGGGTTTCAAGTAGAACTTTTTCTCCTTGGGTAATATCTTGTCCTAGTTCTATGTTGACATAACCATAAACTTTCTTTTGAATGTGCAATTTACAAAATGCTACTTCAATACCATTTGCTTTTCTTTTCTCAAAAATAGTTTCAATTGTTGGCCACTCTTCTGTAAGTGACTTTGTATAATATGGATAATCTTTTGGAATTCTTTCTAGTTTAGCATAATTCTTTTTTGGATAATCAAATTCTTTTACTCTATAACGAATACCTGCCAAAAAATAGATTGCATCTTTATGTAATTCTTCTAATGCAATCGGTAGTATTCTATCTCCAACCTTTCTATCATTTAGGAAAATATCAATTGACTTTCCAATTCCTCTAATACTATAATTATTTAATATGGAATTAATTTTGTCAAGATTTGGAATAATTCTGTTGTTAAAGAGCAGAAGATTTTCTTTGATTATATGCTGCTCTATTACTTCCTGATGTTCTTTTAGTTCATGTTTAGAAATTGGTTTGTCACATGCCATTGCTAAAACTTGAAATTCTTCTACAAATGGATTCTTTGGGTCAATGTATATTTTTTCAATGTCCTCAAAATAATCATCAGGATGATTTTTGTAGTATTGTGAAATAGGATCATTCCCCAATACCAAAAATGCATACCCTCTCTGTCCTTTTCTTGCCGCTCTTCCAATTCTTTGAATTAGTCTGTTTACTGGAATGGTGGATGATATGACGCAATCAACATTGCCTACATCAATCCCTAATTCAAGCGTGGGTGTGCATGAAATTGCCTGTAAACTATCTTCTTTGAACTGTTTTTCTACTGCCATTCTATAATTTGCCATCAAACCTGCCCTGTGAACTTTGATGTTGACTTTTTGTTTTTTTGCTTGTATTGCTAATAACTCAGAGTTTAGATGCGAGTTGTTAAACACCATTGTCTTGTGATTTTTTTCAGTTAATTTCTTTGTCAGTTCTACCATTAATGCTCTTTGAGTTCTAAGAGATGGAAATAACATAACAAAATCTGTCTGACCCTTTTTTCCTGAACCATGAATGATTTGCATTTTTTCTCCAAACAACTGCTGACAAAATTCTTTTGCATCATCAAGTGTAGCTGATGCTGCAACAAATTGTAATTTGTTACTACAAATTCTCTTGAGTCGTTTTATGATATAGTGAACGTTTGAACCAAAAATTCCAGAATAGATGTGTGCTTCATCTACTACAAGAACTCTTGTCGATGACAATAATGTTGAAAATTTTGTCTGATGGCAAAGATGATAATGTAAAATATCAAAATTTGTAATTAGAATGTGGGGTGGGTTCTCAATAATCTCTCTTCTTTCGATTAGTTTTGTGTCTCCATCAAAAACCTTGACCTTAATTCCAATTTTTTCTACAAATTTCTGAATTTTTGGATATTGATCTCGAGATAATGCTTTTGTAGGATATACAAAAATTGCAAATACATTTCCATCATTTCCGTCTTTTTTTATTTTTTCAATTACTGGAATTAAAAATGCCTCAGTTTTTCCTGATGCAGTAGGTGCCTCAATTACAACATTTTCTCCAAAGATAATTTCTTGAATTGCCTCTTCTTGAAATTTGTAAAATTGTTCTATCTTTAGTTCCTTTAGATGATCAGAAATGGATTCATCTAGTCCCAACTCTTCAACTTTACAGCCCATTTTAGGCTCAGGATTCTTCAAAACCTTGTATTCTGAGATATAATCTTTTTTTGAAAATAGAATTTCTTTTGTAATTTTATCTGGATTGTTTTTACCAATCATTTCTTTTATTTCATTTTCTGCTCTGACAATTCCTTCATTTTTTAGTTTTTCTGAGAGTCCTTTTTCTGTAACTAAACCTTGATCAAACCTTGAAAGAAATTCAAGAAATACCTCATCAACATTTTTTGAAAATTCTAATAGATCTTCAATACCACATTTTCTACAAGAGACATGCATTTTTTTGTTGAATGTTTTTTGAATCTCTATTTTTGCCTTACATTTTGGACATGAGAATTTCAAGATATATCTGATAAGAAATGATTGTGATTTATTGTTTAATTGGTATATTTATTCTATTATGGA
>JADFLN010000092.1 GCA_022564385.1 Nitrososphaerota archaeon
AAGATCACCTTTCTCAGCAGTATTTAGCTCATCATGTACAGTTTGCATTTCTTTTTTATCAAAATCTACTTTTTCACAATCAGAATTACTATCTCCAAAAAGAAATTTTGCACAAGTTCCTGATGTCCCCATTCCTCCACACATTGCTTTACATTGACGCTTATCCATCGCTCCAAGACCAGAAATATTTACAGAAGTATCTCCAACTTTACCAGCAAAAAATCCAAGCATACCATATGTTAATTCAGTTGGATCTTTTACTTTCATTCTAATTGTAACATTTGGTGTATCTTCTTTTCGTAACAACGAGTAAGGACTCTTTCCAGTAATTGCACTAGCAAGTGCACTAAATGCGCTTTCCTTGTTTGTTTTTAGATTATCATATGAATTTGCATGAATTGCAGCATTGCTTTCTGCAAATGCAACTTGAGTTCCATCTTTTGGAATATCAAAAATTTCATATGGAATACATGAAAATGAAAGAGTAACATCCATAGTTTCATATGAATTTCTAATTGATAGTTGCTTTGAGATAAAATTTTCATCTAATCCATACTTTGATACATTATCAATATCAAATCCCATTGGATTCAGAGTTGTTTTTACTTTAACCCTAGCATCTTTACTAATATGAGAAAGAAATTCTTCTCCTGCATCGCCAATTGTGTTATAGTTTACACCAGCAAGATGAGCCCATTCTATTGGTATTAATTTCTCAGCATCTGTAGCCTCACCAGTTGCAACTAGGATTCTGTATGCCATCTGCATAATTTCCCCCTGCTCACCTTTTAGTGCAGATTCTTCTTCTCTAGTTAATTCCAACATTCATTCTATTTAGAACAGATATAATACTTGTACTACCTTTTTAGAAAAATTCCAGTTTAACTAACAGTTATTGTTTGATTGAGCTCTTTGTAATCCTTTCTTTTTACCTTTACCATTTCCTGATGTTTTATCTAGTGCTTCACATGATTTCTTTTTATCTGTAGTTGATGGTTCTGGATCATCACATGCATCTCCTATTCCATCACTGTCAGAATCTAGTTGATCTGGATTTGAAACAGTTGGACAATTATCTACATCATCTGGAACTCCATCGCTGTCACTATCTGGTACTAACCCTTCATAGTATGTTTTAAAATCAAAGTCAGTGTCAGAAAGTGATGAGCCTTTAAAATATGCAATACCTTCTGTGTATGTATTTCCGCTACCTAACCAAGCACAAGTAGCAAATGGATCCATTGAAATGATTTCTATCACATATACTCCAGAAGGTAATGGCGTAAGTGGAAGATCAATATGTTGTAAAGCAACACTAGAATCAACAGTATAAGATATGATACTAACAGGAGGCCCACCAATATCTACAACATGAATAATTACTTCCCAATCATCAATACATAGTCCTGTTAGGCCAATGTCTATTCCAGTGATATTATCAACAGTGGGTGTAAACCCTTGACCAAGACCAGCACTGATTGCTGCACCTCCGGTTCTTGAAACAATATTGCTTTGATCTATTGGTCCATGAGCAAATGCAGGTCGGAGTTGAACTAAATCCAGAAAATACTAGAGATAACAATGCGATACTTACAATAATGAAGTTAAACCCACGTTTCATATTATATGGAACCCATATAATTTACTTAAATTTATAATAAAATATCTAAGAAATATAGTGACTTTTTACGATCTAAAAGTTAAAAAAAATATTATAAGGAAATAATACCATTTTTGGAGTCATTTTCACATTTACATTATAGAAAAATTACTTGTTTCATATGAGAAAAATTCTTCGTGGAATGATGGATACCATGAATGCAGTAAATCCACCTAGAATGACAGCACTCAAAGAACTTCATGAGGCAGAAACTGGTCCATTTAGTATACTAATTGGAACAATCCTTTCTGCAAGAACCAAAGATGAAACAACAACAAAAATAGTCAAAGTATTGTTCTCAAAGTACAAAAATCCAAAAGAACTTGCAAATGCCAAAATAAAAGATGTAGAGAAGGTAATAAAGTCAATTGGTTTCTATCATGTAAAATCTAAAAGAATTATTGAAGTTGCAAAGATTATTGATAAAAAATACAAAGGGAAAGTTCCAGATGATATGGATACTTTAGTTCAACTACCAGGGGTTGGAAGAAAAACTGCTAATTGTGTTCTAGTATATGCATATGAAAAACCAGCTATTCCAGTTGATATTCATGTTCATAGAATCTCAAATAGATTAGGACTAGTAGATACAAAAAATCCAGAAGAAACAGAACAAGAGTTAATGAAGAAAATTCAAAAGAAATACTGGCTTGAGATAAATGATACTTTTGTTATGTATGGTCAAAATATTTGCAAACCAATTTCACCAATGTGTAATATATGTAAGATTAAGAAAAATTGTAAATATTACAAGCTCAAAATAAAAAAATTACACAAAGATATATAGAAATAGAAAGAATCGAGAAACAACATCTAGTCTAATTCAGTATTAGTAAAATCTTCTTTTTGTGAATCCCCGATGCCTGTTTCTTTAATCTGACTTTGTCCTGCAGGCAAAACACGAACAAAGTCATCTAGACTTATTTTCTTAGTAATTTTCTCGTAAATTTTTGAAAATTCCACTCTTATTTTTTTAGCAGCATCTACCATCTCTGATCCATGTGGTTCAATTATTGCATAGCAGATTGAATTTTTCTTAATTGTCTCTGGCGGACCACATGTCAAGACATAGTCATCTTCTTGTGGAATTATTCCTACAGCTAATTTGAGATTTGCAGAATTTATAAAATTTCGTTGTCCTTCTATTAAAAAAGAACCCTTGGGGAGAAATTCCCCACTTGGTGCAGATTTTTTTACTTGCTCTGGATTAACCCAATAAGCACTTACTCCATATACTCCTTCTTTCCATGCACGACTAAAACAAACTGTAGCATGTGCAACTTCATTCATACTAGTATCTGGTGCATTTTGTGCATCTTTTAAAATAAAAAATGGTGATCCATGAATATCCGCATGAAATATTTTATCATTTTTTCCTAAATGTTTTCTAACTACTGCTGAATTTGATGCTGCATCTCTTCCACCAATTGCAAGTAATCCATCTGATGTAAAGAACCACCTGTATCTTTCATACCAGTTTTTCTTTCTAATTTCTGAAACTAGAATTGTATCTTTTTCAGTCTCAGTTTTATTCTGTAATTTCTCCAGCCTTTTTTCTGTTTTAGTTTTAATTTCTTCAATTGAATTTATTGCACTATATTGTTTTTTTGCTTCATTAAATAATATTGATGCAATTGATTGAAGTGAAGCTTTAGTGTTTATCTTGATTTTTTCATCCTGAATAACAATTAATGAAATTCCTTTTTCATTAACTAATTTTGCATTATGATCTGCCAAAGTCTCTTGTGCAGAAACATCTTCTAATGATATTGTACCTTTTGAAACCATCTCAAAAAGAAAATTTGCAACATTTGTAATGTTCTTTGATTTTTCTTTAACTGTTTCAATTGCTTTTTCTTGCTGAGAAATTTGGGTTTGTAATTCTTTAATTTTTTTATCAGAACCACTAGATTGAATTAATTTTCCTTTTTCAATCAAGTCTCCTGTAAAAACTGTGTCTAGTCCTTCAATGAAACTATTGACATTTGTTATCTCTCCTTCTAATTTTCCTAATTTCAATGGTAAAACTTCAGTTTTTTCATTTCTTACAATAACTGTATTATGGTTTCCTGATATGACATCTGAAACAATATTTTTTGTAGTTTCAAAAATTTTCTTTATTTCTTCATCAGTTAACAAATTTCCATTTTTTTTTGAATCAATATTTGCATTTCCAAAAATTCCCTCAACATATTTTTTTGGTAGGCCCAAAGTTCTCCCAAACCATTTTCCAGCAACTAAATCTGTTGTTTTAAGGCCATTAAAATCTGATTCTAATATGTTAAAAATATCTAATTCACTTTTTGGGGGTTGTGCATACTCTAATCCAATGCGTAGCTTTCTGTGTCTTACATCTATAGAATGCTGTAACGCAAGAATCTTCATATCACTATTACAAAGTAAAATATTCCCATCTCCAAAAAATTCACCTACCAAAACAAACTCTTTTCCAAATCCCTCAAAAGTAAAATACGCAATTCTTTCTGAATCGATCTGTTCTATTTTCTTTAATTTTAGTCTAAGAAGATCACTTCTTAATCTCTTGAGTAATCTATTTGGCTCCATCTGATTAATTTTTACTGAAGTTAACCAAACACCAAATGTTGAGATCATCATAAAGAGATCACTTTTTTCTGTATGATGAAGTTTAAAGAGAAGGCTATCTTTTGTAATTCCGTAAATATTACTAACATAGTAATCTTGAGCTTGTTTTGAAATTTGTTCTACTAAATACCGTAATTCTATTCCTGCTAGGGTCATAACCATGTATTTTTTGTCTAAAATTATACTCTTGCTATCAAGTACTCATTCTTTGACCAAAGGTATTAAACGTGGGTTGCTTGAGACACGCTAGAAAATTACTTGGCAAAATTCAAAAAGAAAAAATCTCAACCAACCCTTGGTTCTGATGAATCTAAAAAAGAATCCACAAAGGATGAACCAGTTGATATTCCTGAAATAGAAAAATCTGAACCTGTTCCAGAGACTCCATCAACAGATCCACCAATAAGTGAAGCTGCGAAGAGTGAAAAAGATAGAAAATTAAGTAAATTATTTTGGATGCGTATTGTTTTAGCTTTTATTGCAGGAACTGCAGCAACTTTCCTCTTTGATGATATTGAAGGTGAAGAAAGAAGATGGACATCTATTGGATTCATGGTAATACTGTTTATTGGATCAATTATAGTTGCAAAAGGAATGAACATGCAATTACCATCATCAGATAAGAAGAAAATTGTTACACAAGCTCTTGGAAGTTATATCTTTCTATACCTATTTACTTGGATTTTGACTTATACAATTGTTAATGCAGGAAATGTAACAAGTGGAATCCCGTCACTACTTCCATGATTTAGTAAAGGAAAGAATGTAAATGTGGAATTACAAAACACCTGGAATTCCTGATGAATATTTTGAACGAACAGAAAATGTTCCAATAACAAAAGAAGAAGTTAGAACTATTCAAATCAGCAAGGCAAGACTAAAGCCCGGGCAGATTGTTTATGATATTGGTTGTGGAAGTGGTTCCATTTCCATTGAAGCGGCATTTCAAGTTGAATCATCTGGTAAAGTATTGGCTATTGACTATGATGAAAATGCTATAGAATTAACAAAAAAGAATATGGATAAATTCGGCATTTCAAATATTTCTGTAATTCTTGGTAATGCTAAAGAAAAGATGTTAGAACTTGAAGAAGCTGATGCAATATTTATTGGAGGAACAGGTGGAGACACAAAAGATATAGTTGAGATTTCTCAGAATAAACTAAAATCAGGAGGTAGAATTGTAATTGGCACTATACTGATTGAGACACTTTATTCAGTATTGCAAATTTTAGATAAATTACAGTTTGAATCAGTAGATATTACTCAAGTAACCATAGCTAAGAGTAGAAAGACTAGTACAGGAACTATGATGCTGGCAAGAAACCCTGTAACTATAATTTCTGCTACCAAAATCTAATCTAGATTTTTAATTGGGAATAAAATCATAAATTTCATGCCTGGATTAATTGGAATTGGAGTAGGTCCTGGAGATC
>JADFLN010000093.1 GCA_022564385.1 Nitrososphaerota archaeon
CAAAAATATCTGTAAGGAATTTGAGAAAGGCAACAAGCCAAGAATCTATACCGACAATAGATGTTTTTGCAGAAACTGTGACTATTATTTCAAGGAATTATTTTCAAGATGTCCATGTTGTAATGGTTTGACTCGACATAACACTAGAAACAACAAAGAACAAAAGCAAATTTGCAGGATATGATTTTGATTAATCACAAGAATATTTGCTATTAAGTTTTAGAAATTAGATCGCAATTTTATTCCACCATTTAATACAATTCTAGAATTGAATTAATCCTTGAAAGGAATTTGTTACATTAGTGTAACACCATGCAGAATATCAATTACAAAGATTAGTCATAAAATATTGTCTAAATTTTTCATTGTATTTCAAGAACATCTCAAAGAGAATTTATTTGATGCAAGAGATGCTTTTGTTATTTTATGGTGAAGTATGTTTCTAAATTTTTCAAATTCTTCTTTAGCATTAGACGATGGAGGTATGAGTGAATCAACTGCACCTAAAACCATTGCATCATTTACAAGTTCTGAACTATCTTTTGCATATATACTCACTATAATTGTAGAAAATTTTTCGTTGTCTAATAATCTTTCAAGAAATGTTAATCCGTCCATTCTTGGCATTTCTAGATCTAAAATTATCACGTCTGGTTTTTTAAATTTAAGGGAATCTAATGCAATATTTCCATCAAAATAAGAGCCAATAATCTCACAATCAGCATATGATTTTATCATGTCTTCAAGAAAAAGCCTCATTGCCCTTGAATCATTGATTATCATAATCTTTATTTTTGGCATACAACATATTTTTTTTTATTATTATAACTGCAGTTATGTTTTATTTGAGCAGATATTATATTAAATAATTATTTTGTAAGTAAAAGATAAGCAAAAGATGTTCATGAGATTCCCTGGAGGATTCAATATCAGATATGATCAATGCTGTTGTACTATTTCAGAAGCATGAAAAGGCTTTGTAAATGACTCTGTTGTTCCAAAATAATTGCAATTTTTGCATCTGTAAAATGCAGTTCCGTCTGAATGTATTGCAATTGTTTCAGGTTCGTTCTTTGAGCAGTCTTGTTTAAAGTAGTCGTGCCTACTTGCCATGTTTGTTATGTACGAAATTTGTATTTAATCGTATAATCTATGCTAAGAAATGTATTCCAACCAAACAACACTATCAAAAGTGGTTTCCTTTGTTTTCGTATTGTAACCAAGTTTGTATAGGATTGTTACCAATCATTAGAATACGTTAAGACCATTCCATTTGGAGAAAAAGAAAATGAAAACTAGAACTTTGATAATAATTGGAGTGATTGCTGGAATTATTATTTTAATATCTTCTCTTTATACAATCTCAGAAATTAATGAACCACAAAGACCAAGTGATTGCAGATTCAAGTATGAGTATGGAAAAGGTTCTCCTGAAATGCTAGAATGTATGGAGAAATTTAGAGAAATAGCGTCAATTCCTGCTGTTGATATTGATAAATCCCCAAAACCTGGTGATAAATACTACATAGAACCAGAAAGAAAAATCCAGTTAGAAGCAGTTGAAATTGATCTTAGAAATAAAATCCTTCAATTACATCATCAGAAAAATCCTTTGGGTTCTTTTTCAGTGAACCTTGATCATATTACAAAGAAAATTGTGGTAATTGTTGAAACTAAACAATTCAATACTGAAATTGAAGAAATGATATCTCAATATCCAGATAATATTCCAATTATCTTTTCCAGTGGTGAATTTATGTATATAGATGAGTTTGAACCTTTAGATAAATTCACATTGTTTGAAGATCCATTTTTTACTGATCCAGATAAATTCATAGAGATATCTGAAAAAAAAGATTCTAAATGTTTTATCACACCATCAATGAATTATTTTTGTTATGCCAAACCTAGAATGTATGAATCAGGAATTGGTGTTTCTTGGCTTATTAGCAATACTACAAAGATCAATGGGGAACTACATTTTGATAATGTAAATGTTGGACCTAGTTATTTTACAATGAAAAATATGACTCTAATCAAAGGAGATACTGCAAAGATAACATTTGCAGACAAAGATTATCGTGTTGGTAATGCCACGTCTACTCTCTATGAGATAACTGATGATTTTGAATTTACAGAAATTATTGAAAAATTCGATACATTTGTTGTCAAATGTGATAATTATGATGGAACCAGTGTGACTGTGGTTCAATATTTGGGGATTACAACTATTGATGATGTTGATTACTTTATGACTTGGCACTTGAATGCATTTTCAGAGGATGGCATTGTATGTGATTATCCTCAAATCATTCAGAACAGTTTTGATAATGATTTTGGTAATATGAGACATGAGTGGAGAGAAAATGAAAACTAAACTCCTAAAGGGATTTGTGATATTAGTTTAACACTCTAATGCTCATAAAGACACAACAAGTCCAAATCTTATAGGATTTGCACTACTAAATTATCAAATCGTAGCAGATTTGGAACATATGATTTGAGAGCACATAACTAAAAGTTCAACTCCTTTACAGTTTCAGGTATGAGTCCACAGGGATTCACCTACCAAATTGGGGATTAAAATTGACGCAGATAGGCTTGGAATAAAATTTTAAAATTAGTATATCTCACCACTTGAGACTCATTTTTTTAGAATCTAAACAAGTCACTGAGGAGACTCGAATCCAGGAGGCCAGGTTTGAGTATCTCTCAAATCTAGACTACTTTGTGTATCTGCTTTGGAATAGGTATCATACATTGCGTTATAGATTGGATCGTTTGGATGGTATCCATGACACTCAAATGAGAATGTGTTTGATAATGCGTTACCTTTGAAGTAAGTTTCTTCCTTATTTGTTTGAGATTCTACAATATAGTCTGTAACCCTGCACTTTCCATATGAAAATTCTCTGACTGTAACTTCATCATACATTAAACTAACATCTACATCGAATAATTCCCTAATTGAAGATGCTCCTTGTATTTGATTAGTTTTAGCTGCATCATCTACGCGCTTGTACAACAATGGATAATCACCAACAATTCCTTTTAATTCAAAAGATGGATTTGACTTTGAAAGAATATCTGATTGATCAAACATTGGAAAGTTTATGGTTTCTTTTGCACTATTGAAATCAAATGTTACAATAGCATGTGGTCCTTGTCCCATATTGTAACCATTATTCATTTGTGAGTGTTCCACAAAAGTGGGTCTAACAATTGAATAATCTTGATATAGTTGATCATATCCTGGATTTATTGGATTCATTCCTGAACACACAAAGCCAGTTTGTTGAACTATAGCAAATCCACGTTTTCCAGTAAACCCTTCTTCTTTGTCATATTGTGTAACAATTTTTGATGAATCTACAATACAATCGTTGTAGTCAATTGCTCTCAATAATTTTTCACCGACTAACCATGTTACTTGAATAAATTCTACTTTGGCATCAAAATCTGTATTAAATCCAGATTGAACTCCAGAAAGTTTTCGGGATTTACCAATGGCATCATTCAAAAGTGGATATGAATCAAGTATTCCCTCTACACTGAACTCTGGAGTAACACGTCCTTCCCCAAATCCACCAGATAGTTCGAAGATTGGGAATTCTATCCTCTCAATACCATTATCAAATTGAAAGGTGACAAATGTACGAACATTCTCGGCATACTTGTATGATGAACGAGAATAGTCATACACAACACTCTTTGCACCTGTTCTTGATGAATTATCAAGCATACTGCCATATCCATTCTCTGAGTTCACACCTCCACATTGAAATTCAATTGTATCAACAATTGCAAATCCTGATTTTGATGACAAATAACTCTCAAAATCATGAGAGTTTAGGGTTTCAACTTTATAGTCAAATATTTCACAATGATTGTAGTTTAGTACTAGAAAAGATTCACCATCACGGGTAAAATCTACGTCAACATCAAAAAATCTATAGTCATAATTGAAACTGTTTCCTCCAGTTGTTTTCATTAAACGATACTTGAATGCATCATCCAATGCCTGGTGTAAGTGTGGTGCGTTACCCACAACTCCTTTTACCACAAAAAATGTACCATCATTGGATACAAAGTCTGAAGACATTGAAAACACTGGAAACTCGTGTATTTCAACGCCATCTACGAAAGTAAATGTAAGAGTTGCTTTTACATCTTCAGCCATTTTGTATTTTGTTTCTTCTGCATAGATTTGATTAATTTCAAATCCCATTGTTGTTAAAATTGTAATAACAGTAATGATTCCTAATAGAAAAGAAATATTATTTTTGTAATAGTTCATCTCAAAACAATAATGTGGTTTCCTTATAACTTCTTGAAACAATCTATCAAATCAGAACAAGTCTTTATTCTAAGTTATTGTTATAGAGATAAATTCCACATACTTGGAATCTTTTTTGTGCATTCAGAATCTTTTTACAATTAAAATAAATTATTAAAGATTTTTGTTTGGAACTAGAATAATTTTTAGTTTTGATTTTTCAAAGATAATTTCTGCACCTGAAATTCTACTTCTAAAATATTTGAGCCTGCGACCACTGTCTGATAGTTCTATTTGCTCTACAAATATCATTGATAGATTTTTCATATTGTTCAACTTTAGGTATACAGTACTAAGAGGAATGTTACTTTCTTGTGAAATTTCTTCAGCTAGTTTTGAACGTCTTTTAATTGAAAATAAAATAATTCTTGATTGAAGATTAACTAACTCACAAACAATTTTGTGATCTACATTGTATTTTTCAAGTTGTAAGGGCCTAGGCATTCTAGCCAACTTTATACAGCAGTTTTTAGTTAATTTAAAAAAATTGGTTGTTCTACGTATTTAGAATAACAACACATAATCAAATTGTCGTTTAAATAATGTCATCTAGAGTAAATTAAATTAGATTACAATGAAAAACCAATACAAAATATCATTTGTGGTAATATTGTTTGTTGGTATAGTAATTGGTATATTATCTATCACAATAATTGATACATCATCAATAGATGATGCACAATCAACATCACAAACTATCTCCAGTGTTCCTGACAGTCAAACTATATCGGATGATTATACATTGACTCTGGGATTCATACCTGTTGAAAAAGCAGATGAATTGACATCAAAGGCTGAAGCACTAAAGTCATTTCTTGAGGAACAGATGCCAGGAGTAACTATTGAAATTGTTGTCCCAACAAACTATGAAACTATTATTGAAGGAATGAGATTTGGTCACATTGATGCAGCCTTTATGGATACTGGGCCTGCATGGATTACACACCAAAGAACAGGTGCAGAAGTAGTTTTAGCTGAAGTAGTTAGTGGTAAAGTAAACTATCAAGCAACAGTTTGGACTTTGGCTGATAATGATTCTATTAATTCATTGGGAGACACTGTCGGTAAAAGAGTAGCATTTACCAGCATTACTGGCTCATCAGGTTTTGTCAGACCAATGGGGACTTTGGTAACTGAAGGCTATATCAATATTGAAGGTGATGATATAGTTGCCTTAAAATCTGCATTGGAAAATAATTTTGAAAGTTATACTTTTGCAGGTGGATACAAAGCAGCTTTACAATTACTTCTTAATGGAAATGTAGATGTTGCATTT
>JADFLN010000016.1 GCA_022564385.1 Nitrososphaerota archaeon
TCCATACATTTCCCTTGGCCAGTTTTGCTGCCTTAATTCCAATATACTGGAAAATTCCTGTCTCTCCAAGAATTCCAACAATTATCATCATTCCTAAAAGTAATCCAATTGTGTTGAAATCAATGGCGCCAATTACAAAGTCAAGAGTGTCATGTGCAGGAATTAGACCCGTGTAAATTAGAACAATGATAATAATTAGTGCACCAATCATTGCAAGTGCTGTTCTGTGTATCACTTCAGTGACTAAAATCACATAAATTCCCATCAAAACTGACATGGTCATCGCCATTGCAACTGTAAACTCTAACCCAATCATTTGAGGTAATGTAAACATCATAATGACTACACCAACAAGCGTGAGTCCTATTATTGGCATAATTTTCTGCAATCTAATTAACCAATTTTGGTTAAGATTGAGTCTATTTATGCTATTTTTTTAGAATTTACAAAGACACCTTTCTTTTTATTAATATAACCAATTTCAAATGTGATCATTTTGTGTTTTTTGAATATTTTTCTTATTTTTTTAACTTGATTTTTTGGTGAGATCAAACAAAAACCAATACCCATGTTAAACGTCTTGTACATCTCTTCAGATTTTACTCCTTGTTCTTCGATCAGACCCATGATGGGTGGAATTTTTGGTAATGCATCGATCTCGTATCCAATACTTTTTAGCCGTAATAGTTTTGTGAATGAACCACCAGTGATATGCGCTAAACCATTCACTTTGCATTTTTGATTTACTTCTAAAACTGGTTTTACATAAATTTCTGTAGGTGTAAGCAATACATTCCCTAACACTCCAACTCCTCTGATCTTATCTTTCAAAGAATATTTTGTTAACAAAGCTTTTCTTGCAAGTGAATAACCATTTGAATGGATTCCAGAACTTTTTACACCAATTATGATGTCCCCTACTTTTATTTTATTTCCTAAAACCAACTCTTTTTTTGAAACTAATCCTAAAACCATTCCAGCTAAATCAAATGAAAATCCTTTACCTGAAATTAAATCTGGCATAATTGAAGTCTCTCCTCCTACAATGGGAACTGCTGCTTTTTTTGCACCTTTTACTAAACCTTCAACAATTTTTTTAAATAACCTTTCATCATTTTTGTTTGCAGCAATATAGTCTACAAATGAAATTGGTGTTGCACCAATACAAATTATGTCATTAACATTCATTGCAACACAATCAATTCCTATTGTATCATATTTTTTCATCATATTTGCAATTACTACTTTAGTTCCAACACCATCTGTATGTGTAGCTAAAAGTTTACCACCTGGAATCTCTACAATTCCTGCATAATGTCCAAATCCATGTGTTATCTTTACTTTTTTCTGAAGCTTGTGAGTTGATGTAATTAATTTACCAATTGCTGTTTGACTTTGTTTAATTTTAAAAATGTCTACACCTGCTTGTTTGTAGGTTAGAACCATAGTTTGATGCGTATTTGCTGTGAATAAAAGAATTTGCCTGTTGTACTGATTACATGTACATTCCAGATGTCTCTTCTCTATGCTCTACATATTTCTGAGATAGTTCACTGAATTCTGAGTTAATTCTCTCCTTATCTTTTCTAAGCTCCGTAGTGTCTATTTCCATTTCATAAAATCTATTTAGCGCTTCAATCAGCGTTGCAGCAGCAGCAGAATCTGGTGCTGCCTTGTTTGCTTTTACCAATAGAGTCAAACCCCGAATTTCTCTTACCAGACATTCGTTTAGTATACCTCCTGGAATACCTGTGATAAATCCTTGAGGAATCATACTGATGTCTTTGTCTGCCATTGTTCTTATCAAATCTTCTTCAGCTGCACAGTATGCTTTGTCATCGTGTTCAGTACTCGCAACCCCATCTAGAATCACAATTTCTTTAGATCCTTTTTGTGCTGCCCAATCTAAAATTGATGATACAAGACAGTAAAGTCCTTCCATTTTCAATGTTATCTCACAAATTATTGCACAGATTGTCCCATCTTGATTTGCATAAAATCTAAATGGATGACGTAATCTACCTCTCATGAAAACTGTTGATGGGGGGAGATATTTTGATCTCATTACTCCAATTTGTTCCATTTTTAATTTTTCAATAATATGATTAATTGCAACAGGACCTACAAGACCTGCCCCTACAAAACCTGCAAAAATTATTGGATTTTTTAATTCCACTTTCTTTGTCTCAAAGATTTCTGCTTCAGGAAATTCTTTTTGCACGATTTACGTCGATTTGTTCTGTCTAATTACTATACTGACTAAGTATTTCATACTTTTAGTTAGGCAGTTTTTAGTAATTTCTATTAGTTTGATAATAAAATTGAATGATTTTTTACAACAACGTGTTACTTTAGTATGGGCCTACTTCTTGACTTTCTTTATGTATGAAAAGATTCAACATGGTTCTACCCTTGTCTGTAATCGTATAGATCACATTTGGTCCTACTGGCTCTTTTTTGATAAAGTTGTAATCTACGCATAGATGTAGATAATTCAGAAATGATTTTTTCATTCTGATCTTTGACTTTGAATACAAATACGAAAACGTCATAGGATTCCCTCTAAGCTGATATAATAATTTCAATAGAGATAATGTACTATAATCTCGTGTTCTTGCTTTTACTGCATCAAGTACTTGTTCGCCTCTTTCTATGATGAAATCTTCGAATTGATCTGCTACTTCTAGTGGCACATATGTTAATCTTGTTCGTATCATACTGTATAGTACGGTACATTACTTTATTAGTCTTTAACTTTAGCTTTATTGATCTTTCTAGCTGGTTTTTTGTACCTAAATTTCATATTTGTTGTTATTTTGTAATACTGAACAGATCAAAATTCTCTTTTACTTTGGCTCTTTTTTACATTAGCTTGAATTGCTAGAATTGTGAAATTATAGTAAATAATCTCCTTTAAACAAGCAAAATCTGAAAGTTCTTTGTGGAAGTAATAGTAAGTGTAGTACTAACTATAGTTGGATTAGTAATGTTATGTTTTGGTGGAAATTGGTTAGTAAACGGTGGTGTTAATATTGCAAAAAAATTCCGACTAAGTAATCTTGTAATTGGAATGACTATTGTGGCATATGGTACTTCAACTCCAGAACTTGCTGCCAGTGTTGCTGCCGCAGGAGAACACAGTGCAATTATTTTAGGAAACATTATTGGAAGTAATATTGCAAATGTTGGAATGGTAATTGGTGTATCTGCAATTCTTGTTCCACTTGCAGTACAAAAATCTGTTTTACGAAAAGAAGTTCTAATTATGTTGGGAGTTTCTTTTTTACTTGTTTTACTATCAATTGACGGTGAGATTTCTCAGTATGATGGAATATTATTACTTGGTGGATTGGGTGTATTTACATTTTATATATTAAAAGATGTAATGAAACACAGAGAGGAAAACAAAGAGAAAAGTGAAAACGGGAAAAACAACATACATCTGAAGTCTGTAGGACTAATTGGAATTGGTATTGCACTTTTGTATGTTGGCGCAATTCTTACAGTTGATAATGCTATAATTTTGGCAAAAGAGTTTGGATTATCAGAAAAAATTATTGGGTTAACTGTAATTGCAATCGGAACATCTCTTCCAGAATTAATAACATCAATAATTGCAATTAGAAAGGGGCATACAGATATTGGTATTGGAACAATCGTTGGAAGTAATATCTATAACATTTTGATGATAATGGGAATTGGTGCTGCACTTGGTGGTGTGATGATTGGTTCTGATGTTTATGTTGATTATGCAATAATGATTATCTTTAGTCTTTCATTACTGATTGCCCTAAAAACTGGAATTATCAATAGGGTTATGGGTGTCTGTTTGGTTATTGGTTATATTGCATATCTAATAGTCACATTTTTCAAGTAATTTATGCCTAGATTTGGGATTTAGATAGAATTTACAGAAATATTTTCAACTTTTATTGATGGCACAATAGATGGAAGTGATGCCCATTGAATTACATTTTTTTGATTGTTCCCAATTTCTGAAATATCTTTTATCATAGTTGGAAGATTATGAATTATTCTCACTGATTTTCCAGGTCCCTTTATCTCACCATTTTCAATAATCCTTATTCCACTCCTTGCTGTACACGAAAAATCTCCTTTAATTGGATTTACTGCATATGTATACCATAACCTTCCAACTAACAATCCATGTTTTGTATTTTTGATCATTTCTTCTTGAGAAATATTTCCTGGATTTATTTTAAGATTGTGTGGTGCTGAAATTGGAATCGGTTCAGAACTTCTTCCCATAGGGGAACCTGGTCTTAATGCATTACCTGAAGATTGTTTTCCTTCTTTGTAACTATCGAAAAGGTTTGAAAAAGTATTTTTGAAAATTCCATTCTCTATCAAATTTATTTTATGAGTTTCTATTCCTTCATCATCTATAGACTTTGTTCCAATTCCTTCTGGAATATGGGGATCATCAATCAAACTAAGTTGTTCAATTGCTATTTTTTCTTCAAAATTATTTGAAAAACAACTTTTCTTTTCTGAAAATGTTTTAAAATTAAAATTATATGCAACAACAAATGCCAATAATTCTCCTACTGAATATGGTTCAAAAATTATAGAATACTTATCTGAACCAATTTTTTGGGGATTTATTGATTCAATGCACATACTTTTTGCATCATTTCCAATCTGTTCTGCTGAAAAATTTGATAAAGTTCTTCCACTTGCATGTCCAATTCCTGATACTGGTAAAGTACCATATTCTGATTCTGCGTTAATGATTCCTGAAATGTATGTAGCTTTTTCATTTAGATTTAATCCATTAGAATTTTCTAACTGAAAATTCTCTGAAACAATATTTAGTGATCCTGTAATCGTATTCACCTTCTCATTATTTGCTGAATTTATCATATCTTGTGCGATATCCATTACTTTTGTACCGGAAATCTTCTCCAGCTTCTCGTCAAACGTTCCATCAAGTTGTTTGAGTGGAACACCATATGGTAACCCCTGCCAAAAATCTCTTGATTTGAGTTTTGACGATATTTTAAATGCATTGTCGATTCTCTCTCTAATTTCTTGTTGATTGGTAGTTTGAATTGATACAATTTTTTTGTCATGAATTAATCTTATACCATAATTTTCATCAAAGTTTTGTTTAATTTCAGCAATTTCAGAGTCTGTTATTCTTACAGTGATGATCTTCTTTTTTATAACAACTATCTCACATTCATTGATTCCTATATTCTTTGAATGATTTAATGCCTTGTCTAAGGCAGACAATTACTTTATCCTTGGATTTTTATAATTGAATTTATTAATTTTAATTAATTCTACATATGATCCAAATTGAGAAGTATCTTTGATTTTATCAAGCCCATTTTCAATTTCATTTTCATTGTCAAACTTTCTTAGAATCTTATAATTGGTATCTCTTTCTGCTGGAATTCTCCCAATTTCTTTTATCAGTCTTCTTATTTCTTTTGGTCTTAATAACTGACCATGTTCTGAACCTGCAGATGTTGATATGCTTTCATTGATCAGTGTTCCTCCAAAATCATTTGCTCCCCACATCAATAATAATTGAGACATCTTTTGACCTTCTTTTACCCATGACATCTGAAGATTATTGATAGAATTATTCAACATTATTCTTGCAATTGCATGTGTCAGTAAAACATCATTTCCATTTGCTCCATTTTTAATTCCTTCATGTAATTGATGCTTGTACATTGGTGCTTCATCGGGAATAAAATTTAGGGGCACAAATTCTGTAAATCCACCTGTCTCTTTTTGAATTTCTCGCAGTTTTGCAATGTGTTTCACTCTATGTTCAAGTGTTTCTAGATGCCCAAACATCATAGTTGATGTTGTGTTGATTCCCATTTTGTGAGCAGTTTTGATAACTTTCTCCCATTCTTTTACACTGATTCTACCTGGGGAAATTTTATCTCTGAGTTCTTGATCAAGAATTTCAGCAGATGTTCCTGGAAGCGTATTTACTCCAGCCTCTTTCATCCTCTTCAAAAATTCTTCAATTGATACATTTGATCTTGTTGCTCCATATAGAATCTCTTCAGGGGAAAATCCGTGAATATGAATATCTGGAATCTCTTTTTTGATTTCTCTGCATATGTTTTCATACAAGTCTCCTTTCATGTCTGGTGGCAGTCCTGCTTGAATACAGACTTCAGTTGCACCTAGCTGATGAGCCTCTTTTGCTCTTCGTACAATCTCTTCAGTTGGTAGGAAATATCCTTCTTCTTCTCTAAAATCTCTACTAAATGCACAAAAACCACATTGTTTGATGCAAACATTTGTGAAATTGATATTTCTATTAACTACATATGATACAATATCTCCAACTCTTCTTCTTCTGATTTCATCTGCAACTAGCCCTACTAGATGAAAGTCAATTCCAGTTGTATTGTATAATGTCAGTGCATCTTCTACAGAAATCTCTTTGTCTGATAATGCGTTGTTTAGGATTTTGGATACAATTGGATCTGCATTTTTAAAAAGTGAATCCATACTACTAGTCATCTCCAATACTCCTCTTTTACCAATCCTTCCTCATTTTCAATAATTGATATCTTTTCTCTTAACTCTTTACTAATAAAAGAAAAGAATTCAGGATATATTGGAAATCTACACTTTAATTCAAATCCTGCATTTTTTGAATTTTCATCAACTTTGTCAATTTCTGGCCAGGCGAATTCTGGATTAACAAAATCTGGAGTTAATGGTGATATTCCACCCCAATCATTTATTCCAATTGATAAGAAACTTTGATATGATTTTGGGGATAGATTTGGTGGAATCTGTATATTCATTTCTGGCATGATGATTCTTGATAACGCAACAATTATTTTGAAATAGTTTTCATCAGCTGAAGGTACATTCTTCATCATTGTATCTGGTTTTGGTTGAAAATTTTGCAAAATTACTTCTTGAATATTTCCATATTTTTGATGCAATTGTTTTATTGCAAAAATTGAATCGATTATCTCCTCTGCAGTTTCCCCAATTCCTATGAGAATTCCTGTGGTCATTGGAATTCTTAATTTTCCAGAATTTTCTAATACTTTTAATCTTGCTTTTGGTATTTTGCTTGCAGCTAAATGATGTGGCATTCCTTTTTTTGTTAATCTATCACTAACATTTTCAAGCATTAATCCCATTGATACATTTGTTTTCTTCAACTCTTTCATCTCCTCAAAATTCAGATTACCTGCATTTGTATGTGGAAATAATCCCAATTCCAATGCTAGTTCTGATGCATGAATTAGATATTCAGCAGTTGATTTGAATCCATTTTCTTTTAACCAATCTCGTGCTTCTTGATATTTTTGTTCTGGTCGTTCACCTGTTACAAAAAGCGCTTCAACACATCTGTATTTTTTTGCAAGTTGTAATAGTTCTAATATCTGCTGTTTTGACATCAACGATAATTTTTCTTCTTCTGGCTCTGCTTTGTATGTGCAGTATGAACAAGTATCTTTACAGAGATTGACTATATTAAAAAATACTTTTTTTGAAAATGTAACTGAATCTTTTTTAAATTTTTTTCTTAAATTTTGTGCAACTGAAAATAACTCACTAGAATCAATTACTGCATTTTTATAAATCTCAATAATGTCTTGATGAGAAATCACTTTATTCTCTAAAACATTGTTTAAACTCTCAGAGTTTAACACAAGCTTGCTCAACAGAAAAGATTCTTGATTAGAAGTATTTATGCTTGTATTGTACTAATTTCAATTTGGTCTTTCTTGGAGAATAATTGTTATATTTGTTGTTCTATTGTCTCTAAGAATTTTTAAAATCATCTCATCTCCAACCGATTTTGCTCTTTGAAGATGTACCAAAATGTCATCAATCTTTCTAACTTCAATTTCGTCTACTGATAAAATGATGTCTCCACCCATAGGATAATTGACTCCTTGAACTTGAATGGTTTTTTCAGACCCAATTAATCCTGCTTTAGAAGCTGGACTATTCTCAACAACTGTAATTATCAAAAATCCAACTGCATCTTTTAAACCCAAAACTTTTGCAAGATCTGGATCAATATCCCGACCTGAGATTCCAATCCATGGATGTTTGTATTCCCCTTTCTCAATTAGAGTTGGAACAATTTTGACAATAGTCTTTGATGGAATTGCAAATCCCACTCCTGTAAATTCGCCCGTTGTTGATTGAATTGCAGTGTTCATACCCACTACCTCGCCTCGCATGTTAAGCAGTGGTCCTCCTGAATTTCCAGGATTGATGGCTGCGTCAGTTTGAATTACATCTGGAATAGAATATCCTGAACCTGATGGAAGTAATCTTCCTAATTGACTTACTATTCCTGAAGTCATAGATCCTGATAACCCAAAAGGATTTCCAATTGCAGCTATTTGCTCTCCTACTTTTAGATTAGATGAATCACCAAGTGGTAATGGATGTAAAAGTTTCAAGTCTGCATTAACTTTGATTACTGCAATGTCCGTATACTCATCTGTTCCAATTATTTCTGCATTGTATGATCTACCATCAAGAAATGTAACTACAATTTTTTTTGCGTCATCCACTACGTGAGCATTTGTAGCTATGTGTCCTTTTTTATCAAAAACAAAACCTGAACCTATTCCACCATCTCCATTACCGGTTTCACTTCTTTGCACATTAACTCTTACTACTCCTGATTCAGATTTTTCAAAAATCTCAATTAAAGATAAACTCTTTGAGTAAAGTGGAGTAATTTCTCCGACTGTACTTGATGTATGGCCATTACTTACTACGATCTCTGGTTTGATTGATTCTGGTGATGAAACAAATAGTATTGAAAATGCAACAATTACAATTACAGCTCCTATGGCCCCACCTACAAATACGCTTGATTTGTCCATGAGATTTTTTATTCTTTATTTTCTATCTAAAAGGTTTACTATACACTGATTGAATTTTGAGTATGATCTTTCATGGAATATCTTCTCTCTTTCCATGTGACTGCAGATGCGCTCTTTGCCTGAATTAGTCCGCTTAAAAATCCCAAAACTACTACTAGACTTCCTAGTGGAGCAAATAATGCATAAACAAATCTTAGCTTCAGTCCAATTTTTACCTCTATTATTGCACCTATGTAAATTAGAATCGAAGCAATTGCTGCAGAAATACAAAGTATCTTTACAGATATGGTTTCTACTGGTAATATTGCAGATACGACAAATACTGGAAACGGAATAAACAACAAAAATAATACTGCAAAGAAAATTCCAATTGCAATTTTCCCACTTTGAAAGTATAGTGGAACCATTAGTCTTTTTAGTGCATTCCACAAAGTAATTCTATCTCGAGCCCAAACAGCATCAATTAGGTGTTCTCCTCTTACCATCTTCATTTTGTATCCTAATTCTTTTACTTTTTTCCCAAGTGCACCATCTTCAATAATTTCTTGCTTTACTCCTTCATGCATACCTACTTCTTCGTATGTACTTTTTTTCAAGATGAAAAAGCTCCCAAAAAAATAACCTGTTTTTTTTGCAGGATTATTTACATTTAATGCTGAAAATCTAGTATGCAAAAATGTAGAAATCATTGGAAGTGTAATACTAGTCCAAAAGTCAAATGTTAGCATTTTTGGAATTGCAGTTAATGCATCTAAATTAAACGAGATTAAATGAGATACTGCAAGTGACAGAACATTTTTAGAATGTTTTGTATCCGCGTCAGTAAATAACAATAGATCTCCTGTAGATTTTCTATATCCTTCCATGCATGCCCAGTTTTTACCCATCCATCCATCTGGTTTAGGTCTTGCAGAAACTGGAATTATTTTAGAGTATTTTTTTGCATACTCTGAAATTATTTTTCCTGTTGCATCATTAGATGAATCATCAATAACTATAATTTCATAATTTTTGTAATCTTGCTTAATTAACGAGTCCAAACATTTGCCAATGAACTCTTCTTCATTTCTTGCTGGAATAATTATTGAAACCTTGGGAGATGATTCACAAGTATTTTCAAATTTATCGAGATATGGTGTAAATCTAAATGAATCAATCATTGATTTGATGAGAAATATCCAAGCTCCACATACCCCGATTATAATTGCAGTTAGTGAATAGTTGAATACATCTATAATTAATTCCATGAATCTATCTCTCAATTTCTTCTTTGATGCTTTGCATTGCTTGCTCAGTTCCACTTTTGATATGCTTTTTAATCATACCAGTAAACAACCCCATCATTCCAGTTAGCTTTATGTTCCAAACTGTTCTGAGAATGGTTTTTTCATCTTTAGGGATAAGTGATATGATCTTTTCTCCGCCTATGATACCTTTTGTGAATTTTGCTTCTATCTTTTCTTTTGGTTGAAGTCTAATTTCCTGCAAGCATTTTTGATCTCTAAACGCTATTATGATCTCTCGCTTGATTATGTTTCCATCTTTGGACAAGTTTTTGACTTCTTTTGTTCCCTTCCAAAATTTTGGTTCGTTATCAATGTCTGATACAATATCCCAAACTTTGTCAACTGTGGCATTAATTTCTACTTCAACTTCAATTATTACCATGTTCTACGAAAATTTGTTCCGCATTAAATATATTAGAATACTATTTGATTTCAAATAGACTGTGGTGGGCAACATGCCTAAAATCCGGAACAGTAACTCCAGTTCCAATGGCATTTGCCATTCTTCCATCACAGTCAATTAATATTTGAAAGAAAATGAAACCCTCAAAATACATGCCAAAAATCGAAACTTTTGATGGTGCTGGCTTTTGGAAAAATGCATATGCTCATCAACGTG
This sequence comes from Nitrososphaerota archaeon, assembly GCA_022564385.1. Classification (GTDB taxonomy): domain Archaea; phylum Thermoproteota; class Nitrososphaeria; order Nitrososphaerales; family Nitrosopumilaceae; genus Nitrosopumilus. Next base: position 10,773 of record JADFLN010000016.1, read on the forward strand.
GAAAATTGTTAAAAAAAGTCAATGTTCCAGAGGATCAAATTATTGTTCTAGTTAACAAAAAGTACGTGGAGCTTCCTGCTGCTCTTAAATATGAAATTGAAACTAGTGGACTAGATAAAAAAGAATTACAATAAATTCGAAATTCATTTTAACTGGACAAATGAGGGTTTGTTATGCCAAATGTCTCGTATGATGATTTTGCAAAATTAGACATTAGAGTTGCAAAAATTATTGAAGCTGAACCAATTGAAGGAAAATCTAGAATTATCAAAGGAATAATTGATTTGGGAAATGATAATCATCAAGATGTGATTATCGGTGGTGCACAATACTATCAACCAGAAGATATTGTGGGAAAAACTGTTATTGTTATCGCAAATTTGGAACCCAAAAAGATAGCCGGAGTTGAATCTAATGCAATGTTGTTAGCAGCTGATGTTGACGATAAACCATTTTGGTTGACCGTAAATGGAGATGTTCCTTTAGGAAGTCCTATTAAATAGCCTAATTAATTTTAAAAAGAAACTGTTCATAAATCATTAGTTCTTTTTCTTCTAGTAATTCATGTAGTTCTAAATTGGTTTTCCACACATCTTCATTATTTTGCTTTAAGTAAGTTTTTTCAATTTCAGCATTAATTTTATCTTGTGACGACTTGGACGAATGATTTAATTTAGATCTGACAAATGTTGAATTTAGTGAATTTTACAAATTTTGATTTTAATCAACTATTTGCAATGGGTGACGACACAAATCCTATAATGATGCTCATTTGGATAATTCCAATAATTTTCTTTGTGTTTTATGGACAACGAATTCAATTGTATATTACTTCTAGTGAAATCAAAAAAGGAATCAAAAAACTAGACAGCTATAAAGAAGAATCAAGAAATGAACTAATTGATTATATTACAAAAAATTTGAAACCTAAAGACGATTTAATAAAAAAAATAGACCGATTTTTGGATCATTTTACAATTATGCCCGTTGATATGGATCCTAATGGTATAGTTGATAAAGTAAGACATACGGTCAGGTCAAGAGAAGACTATACTAGAGAACATGTAAAATTACTTTCTCCTGGAATCAGTGATTTAGAAGTGACCAAAGTTCAAACTTTACTTGAAATTGCTTCTTCATTACAAATGATTTACAAAATAGTTAATCATATGTTTCTGACTGCAAAAAAACAAAATAACTATCCTCTTATTCTTCCACTTCAGATGCTTCTTCCTTTTATTATGGAGCAAGCAGAAGCAATGAAAGAAGCGATTCCAGCATTCAAAGTAGGCCAACCTGTTGGGGATGGAATTGGTCCAATGGTGGTAGGTAGAATGATGTTGAGTGGTGAAAAAGAAACTATTGCATTTCAAACTGTTCTTGTAAAAACTGAATTTGAGAACAGAACATTATTTCTTTTAAAAGCAGAAGGACCAGGTTCCACTGTTGGACGACCTGCTGATGCATTAGAAACAATTGTTTCTAGCAACAAACTTGATGTAATAATTATGATTGATGCTGCATTGAAGATGGAAGGTGAAGACTCTGCATCTATTGCCCAAGGTTTTGGTGCAGCAATTGGTGGAATCGGAATTGACAGATTTCAGATTGAAGCAATTGCAACGAACAATAATATCCCCATCTTTTCTATAGTGGTTAAACAATCTGTTAAGGAAGCAATAACTTTGATGACAAAAGAAATTGCTGATCAAGCAGATGATGTGCGTTCACAAGTTTATGAAATGATTCGGGAAAATACTAAACAAGGACAGTCTGTGTTGATAATTGGTGTGGGTAATACTGTTGGAGTGCCTCAATAATGTTCTCTAAGAAAAAAATTGTTATTGCGTATACTGTAGAAAAATGTAAAAAGTGTGGAATGTTGAGAAAAAGAAAATTTGCTGAAGGTGATGTTTTATTTGCTGAATCATCAAATTGTGCTTCCTGTGATGGAATGACCAGTATTGAAAAAATATTTGGTGAAATCATTGAGTAATAAATTTCGAATATCTTATTGAGTACTAGTTGTTATTGTCACTCCATTCTCAATTGGGATGAATGTGTGCTCAGCTTGAGTAACTCTTTGTTCATTCACTTCAATAAGGATTGGATATGCTTGCACTGCTTTTTTCTTTATCAAAATTCCTAGTAACTCTTTTGCCTTTTTTTCCTCCCATTCTTTGGTTATCCATCTTAATGCAAATGGTAGCATGTTAAAATTTTCCCAAATAAAATCAAGTAGCCTATCTGCCTCAGAATTTTTTGTTTTCTTTCGTGAATTTATAGCAAAAATATTCTTTATTTGTCCGTTTCTGACAAATCCTCCACCTTGTTCTGTTGTTACAAATGGTTCACATGCATAAGCCGAATTCTCTGAAAGCGAAAATCCTCCAATTGACCAAATGTTTGGAATAGATTTTCCAGCATGTATTGTGTATTGTCCTAATGAATGTCCGCTAAGATTTGCAATTGGTTTGAATCCCCTTTGTTTTATTGTGGCTTCAATAGCTCGTCCAATGTCACTTGCCTTTACTCCTGATTTTATCATAGACATTGCACTTCCTAATGCTTCTTCAGCTGCTTGAACCATGCCATCAAATTGAGCATCATAACAAACAGTTACTGCAGTATCTGCAATGTAGCCATTAATTTGTACACCAAGATCAATTTTTACCAAGTCTGAATCTTTGATTGTAATTGGATCATTTGGTTCTGCAGTGTAATGTGCTGCAACTTCATTAATACTAGTGTTTACTGGAAACGCACATTTTGCACCCCTTTTTTTAATCTCTCCTTCAACTTCTTCACAAATTTCATAAACTGTTTTTCCAACCCAGTTTTTTCCCCTGACCATCTCTCTTACTTCTGCAGCAATCTTTCCTGCCTTGAGATACTCTTCAGTTTGCATATTTTTGATCTTTTGAGTGCCTTTAAAATCATTATCTGTGAAGCTTAAATTGGGTAACTTTTAGAATTTACTGGGATCGTGGTCTAGCTTGGTATGATTCTGCGTTTGGGACGCAGAGATCGCGCGTTCGAATCTCGCCGATCCCACCACTAATCATTATCTTATTATCAAATTATTACACATTACTACTGCCGAGCAATGAAGAAGAGTTAGAGTAATGACTTTGAAATGAAGTAAACTAATTGGCCTGAGCTCCGGCATGTTTTTATCAATTCTATGGTGTTTAGATTTTATTGAAATTTGAAAGACGAGATATCCTTTTGATTGTGGGGCTTTTGCTTTTTATGATTGGCTTGACACCCTTTACGGGACTTGTTTATGCGCTTATTATAGTGATAATCATGTATTTTGGAATCAAAGTGTATGTGGGAAAGAGAAAACAATCAATTGAAAGAGATATCGGAGAAGGAATTTGCATGGAATGCGGTTCTAAAATATCCAATAAGAAATGTCCAAATTGTGACTATCCTGAGGAATAATTCCTACGTATCCCTTAATACTGAAAAATTGAGTTAATTTTTGATGGTTTTAAGATATATGACTTTAACAACAAGCTCAACTTTTCCTCAATTTCATTCTAAAATGAATCCTTTAGTCAACCAAATTAGGAAACAGCAATGAATCAGAATATCTTTTTAGTATTTTCTATATTCTTACTTGTAGGGATTATAGTTCCAGCGTATGCTCAGACAAGTTCTGATAATGTTGTAATTAATGAAGTAGACATCAACCCTCCTGGAGATGATTCTACATCTATATCTGAGTGGGTTGAACTTTACAATCCCACTGATTCTGATATTGATTTGGGTGGTTGGGAAATTGCATCTACAACTGTTCTCAAAAAAACAATGACTATTTCGTATGGAACAATAATCAAACCAGGACAATTCTTGACATATTCTTATCAAACTGTTTGGTTTACAGATTCTAGTGAATCTGTTGAACTTCGAGATGAAAATGGAATTGTTATTGATAAAACTCCTGTGATTTCTGATATTCAAAATGACTTTACGTCTTGGCAGAGAATCTATGATGGTTATGACTTTGATAGTTCTAATGATTGGAAATTTGTAACATCTACAACTGGTTCTTCAAATGGAAAATTAATAGAATCACAAGAATCAAAAGAAATTACTGTAACTGTTTCATCAGAAAAATCTTCCTATCTATTTGGTGAAGTTGCAGTGATTGAAGGAAGTGTTTCTGAAGAAGTTTTTATTCACAAACCATTTTTTCAACCTGAACCAATTATGATAACTATTTCTGGCGGTAACTTTTACAAAACTGTGACTCTATTTCCTGATCTAAATCTAAATTACAAAACAACTCTTAGTTTACATCAAGTTCTTGGAATCAATGAAGGAACTTTTGATGTATCTGTTAATTATGCTGAAGCAACTGCCAACACAAGTTTCACAGTAGGGTTTGAATTGATTGAACAGGAAACAAAAGAAGATAGTTCACTTAGTATTACCACTGATAAATCTCAATACATTCCAGGACAAACAGTTTCAATTACTGGGTTTGCTACAGAAATTATTCCTCTTGAGGGAATGAAATTTACTGTCAAAGATTCTCGTGACCAAGTAATCTATAATGGACACCTCTTTCCAACTAATGGTGAATTTTCAACTACTGTTTTCATTACCACTGTAAACCCTAACTATGGAACTTATGAGATTATTGCTGAATATTTTGACAAGTCTGCTTTAACTACTTTTGAGGTAGTAGAAGACTTTAAAGAATCAGTACCAATTTCACTTTGGACTGATAAAGAAGCTTATGCAATAGGTGACGAAGTAAAAATTACTGGAAGAATAAACCAAGTTTGGGTTAATACATTAGACTTGGAAATTATACAAACAAAACAATCGGCACTAACAGCCTCATACTCTGGAACTTCCTCTGGATTTAAAATACAAGATGGGGTAACTATATCTGGTGATGGCTTTTTTAGCTACACTTTCACAATTCCAGACAATCAAATTAGATTAGGTGATTATAGAATTACTGTTTCAAAGGATATTGGATCTGTAACTAAATTTATTCATGTAGTTGTAAACCCTGATGAATTTATTGCATCAGATGAAGCATTAACGCTAAATTTTGATAAAGAAATCTATGAACTTGGTGATAAAATGATCATTAGTGGATTAATCAAAGATCCATTTGGAAATTCAAGTTATGAAACTGGCTCTTCTGTGGATATCTCAATTTCTCATGAAGATGGAACTCCTCTAGAGATTATCGGGTTACTCAAAGAAGCAAAAACACGAGAATTTGGTGGTGTTGTTGTCGCCTTTGTCTTTACAGCAATTCCTGAAACTTCAGGAAAATATTCAGTTCAAATTGATGTTGCTAAACTTATCTTCGCTGAAGGGAACTATGTTGTAAAAGCTACATATTTGGATAAGACTGCAACAAAAACTTTCACAGTCATTGATCCTTTTGATTTGAAAGATGGTGCAATCATTTTACTTGACAAGGAAATTTATGGTCTAGGAGACACTGTCTATCTGACTGGCATACTTCCACCTACTGGTGCTAGAAATGTTGATATCTCATTAACAAAGCCAGATGGGTCTGTAATCAACTCTGGTACGCCTGTTGACAATCAACAATTCTCATGGTCATGGAATACTCCTATCGCAGAAAGTTATCAAAGTATCAAAACTGATGATTTCAGAGATGTAAAAAAGTCCAACCTTGGAATTTACAAAATTCGTGTAGCCACCGATTCTGATAGTGTGAATCTTTTCTTCAAAGTCTCAGCAGATCCAGAAAATGATTCTTTATCCATTGATCCTCTCTTTGTAACTACTGACAAATCACTATACAAGGCTGGTGATAAATTACACGTAATTGGAAATGTAATACTACGTGAACAAGGTGATGAAGGAGATGTTATTCCAGATAGAGTACACATTAGAGTACTTGATGGAACATTCCCATACCATCTAATTCATGAATCATTTGTTTATCCAACTTTTGGAGGTGAATTCTCAAGTATCTTTGAAATGCCTGTCACAATTTTTACTCAAGGATCCTATACTGTAAAAGCACTTTACAATACTATTTTGGCTGAAACAACATTTAGCGTAGCTAGTGATTTTGTTTTTGGCGGTGATGAATCTTTAACTCTTTTAGTATCTACAGATAAATCAGAATATTATCCTGGTGACACAGTAATAATTAATGGAAAGCCAAACAAGCTAATCTATCTTGAAACAATTGATGTAAGCGTTATTCAAAAATCCGACACTGAAATTACATGTGGTTCATTTATTTGTGGAATACATGCCAGTCCTGCAATTTCTATTAGACCAAGTTCTTCTGGTTCATTCACTCATGAATTTATAATTCCTGATTCTGTGTCATCAATAGGGTTGTATGAAGTTACAGTTGATGCTGACTTTGAGACAAAATTTATTCAATTTGTTGTAATTAAAAAACCTCAAACTACTATAATTGAGAAAGAAAACAGAATTCCTGAAAAAATAATTTCTATCTTTACTGAAGAAAAAATTGTTGACAATGTTTCTGTTGCTCCAAGAGTTATCTCTGGTTCTTTGATAACACCTACAAGAGCAGATGAATCTAATGTCAATCTAAAGATATCCACTGTATCTGGTATCTGTATAATTGGCCCTGATTCTGATTGTTTAGTTAGAGAATCTACAAGAAAACAAGGACAAATTTATGATGTTGTTGAAGTTGATGGAATTAGCCTTAATGTGAGATATAGTGGTCCTGATGTACGCCTAGAAAAATTCAGCATTCTACCTACATCCTCTACTGCATTTTTACCTGACACAAATTGGAACGTTGAAATTATCAAGGACGACCAAGTTTCACGATTCTACTACAAAGTCACATACAAATCTCTAGAGTAAATTCAAAATAGTATTCATTTTATAATTGAGTGACATGAAGATACAAGTTTTGATGTTTTATCAAGATGATCCAAAAAAATGCACAGCTGCAAAGATGGTAAAATTTGGTCTTGCTAAAAACATCAAAAAGATTAGCAAAAAAGGATTAATTTTAGATCCTTTTTCTACAAAGACTCTGTTGCCTAAAGATAAATCTTCAATCAACTCCATTGTTGGAATTGATTGCTCTTGGAATCTAACAGATCAAACATTTTTTAAAAAATTTAATGGAATTAAACGAAAACTCCCACCATTACTTGCAGGAAATCCTGTAAATTATTCAAAACTAAACAAACTAACCACTGTAGAAGCATTATCTGCATCATTATTCATTTTGGGTTTCAAAGAACAAGGTTTGGAATTACTTGATAAATTCAAATGGGGACATACTTTCTATGAACTCAATCAAAATCTATTGGATGAATATTCACAACTTGAAAATGAAGAACAAATAGAATCAATCCTAAAAGATTTTAGACTATTGTAGATATCTCTTTTTAAGATAAATTACTATTCCAATGATGACCAATATTGGTATTATCCAAATCCAATACTCTGGTTTATTTTCAGTAAATTCTATGTTTGCAGACAAACTAGTTGGTAATTCTGCTTTAACATCTGTTACGAGAAAACTTGATTCGTAGAAATCAGGTTTTAGTACAGAATTTGAAATTGCAAATATTTTGATATTGTTTGCTCCTATCCCCAAATCTTTTGAATTTTCTGATGGTACACTAATCGTTATATTATTCTCATTCATATCGAGTGTTTCTGATAATATCATCTCTCCTTCACTATTCATCAAAAAGTATCGAATTGAATCTGAATGGTTGGCCTCAACTCTAATTTCAAATTTTTCTCCTCTCTGAATGATATTTTTCATTTCTATGTTAGTGATGATTGGCAATTCAGCTTTTTCAAATTTTGCCCATTCTCCAACCTTGAATGGATATGAATCATCATCAAATGCATTTACCGTAATTGTACGTGATTCTGGTGAATATGATTTAAAATAAAATGGGCCGTTACTAATCATTGCATGATTGTTGGCTTCAATCCATCTTATTGAGGAATCATATCTGTTTTGGAAATATTGTGAATTTTGATAATTCTCTTTTAATGATGTAGGAATGTAGTTTGAATCTTTGAACTCTTGCAAATAATCTTTGATAATATGTGCATCTTTTGGAATAATTAGTGATAACCAGTTTACATTTTTACTTATAGCTCCAGATCTTGAAAACGATACTTTTCCTTCAATGACTGCCTTCTCCATTGCTGATGAAATTTCCCATGGTATTGAACTCCACAGTACTGCCCAATCTGCAATCTCTCCTTCATCAAAATGCCAATAATCAACATACACTTCAATTGTGTCCTCATCAATAATGTTCACCCCGATAATTGTTTGAACAATCTGAGATGTTCTTGGGGTAAATTCTGTGTCAAACGTTATATCATTTTCATCAGTTTGAGTTCCCCATTCTATTGTGAAATACAGTGAGTGTAAAATGTCACTCATATCCATTTTTTGTCCATTATGCCAATTACTAAATTTAAAATCAAATGTTACCTTACTTGTTGCAAATGTATCTTGAGCAACACTTTTCCATTTTTGTAATGATGGATTCCAAATTATTGCACCTTGAGGAATACTTAGTTTTCCATTTGGTCCTGCAGTTTCAACTTGCCATTCTGCCCTAACAGGAAATGTTTCTCCTGTAAAGGGATGTTTGAATGTTCCAGGATCTGAAATTATTCCCCAAATATGTCTACTATAACTATCTGTTAATCCCATGACCGGATTCCATGCTCCTTGATAGATTTGTTTTACACCAATTACAAACTCATCACTATTACTTTTAGCATTAATGGGAGTAAATCTACTTGGAACTCCAGCACCAAAGTCATTAACTATTCCACTTACTTTTTCATTTGCAACATATTGATCAATTTTGCTTGCCAAAAAAATTCTAACTGACTCGTTGATTCCTTCAACAACTGCTTCTTGAATTAACTGTGATCTTTTTTCTGATGATTCAAAACCTCCTGTGTATATTTTTTGAGTAAGTTCATCTAATCTATCATTTTTGTAATTCCAGTATGCTGGATTGTTAAATCCAGGCATCGTTGAAAACCACGGAGAATACATTTGTCCTAGCCCTACTGAATCATATTTTACAAATGCAGAGCGCCCCCATCCTTCAGTGTACAAACTCCACTTCAAATCAGCAGGGTTTGAGCCATATACTATAACAAATGCTTTATTCAAATCCCCAAAATCCTTTTTGACTGTAAATCCTATTTTTTGTAATTCTGATGCCAAAATCTCCCCAATTGATTTTCTGACTGTATCATCACTTCTGATAAAAATTGTAATTTCTATTGGTTTTGCATCAATTTGCCATTTATCATTAATTTTGATAGCTCCTTTTTCTTTTAGTACTCTGGAGATAATTTCTTCTGCAAGTGAAGGATTGTATTTAAAATTAAATGCCTCTAGTTGCTCAATAACTGTTAGGTATTCTGGATCTGATGGACCATAGTACGATATGATTGGATATCCATAACCTCCCATCAATTCATTTACAATTAGCTTTCTATCTATCAAATAGTTTAGTGCAAATCTGATATCTCTGCTTGAAAATGGATTAAATTTTTCAGATTCTGCTGGATTGACTAGAATACTATATGATCCTCCTGTGGAATCAAAAACTTGTAATCCTTCTCTAGCCTGATAATTTTCTAATCTGTCTGATTAAATTGTATATTAGTATACATCTATATTTCAATTTCGTACTT
>JADFLN010000094.1 GCA_022564385.1 Nitrososphaerota archaeon
GTTTGTCATTAGTTTTAGTTTTTTATTAAAATTCTTCCAACTTGGAGATATTTTTTACTAATTAGATTCTATTAAGATCGTATTTGGTATTTTTAAGGCATTTCGTAATCTATAGTTAGATTACGAATTATGATTAACTCTTGTATAGGATTATGAAAAATTGGATAGAAAATTCCAACTGGCAGAATGCAGAGGTTACCAGTTGGGGTACGAAGCACTCAAGGGGAGTCTTTTGTAATGTATAAGGTAGTAAGAAAGATAACGATTGCTCTAATAGAATAAAATAGATTATTTTAAATTAAAATCAACGAGATACATGGAAAACAGGTTCTAGGACCAACCATAACATGATATGTTTTCCAAACCAATCATTCTACGACGCAGAACAATACCTTCTCGTTATATTCTATACGTCAAAATGATATTTAATGATGATCTCAAATATCACAATTTAGAAATATTGATTTTCAATATGTCAAAGGATCATGTTTTATCTTAGAAGTGCGTAATAGTATCAGGAAGCTGACACGATAACCTATTGTCATAGAGTTCCCATCGTGTTACTGATGTATGCATACAAGCGGCATTATGTAGAGGATGATGTAGTTGGCTTCTTGATTTTTATCGAAAATTCTTGTATAATCCTTAGATAGATCATGAATAGTTTTGTATAGAATTATGTAGATATACTGAACTTCGCTTTTAGATTTCTTAAATATTGTAAAGATAATTTAAAAATAAATTAGAACTAAAATTTGGTTGTTATCTGGTTGCTACTTGGAAAAATGGTATTAAATTAATTTCAAATTTGCTTTGTTATGAATAAAACAAAAAAAGGTGGAATTGTGCTAATAGTAACAATCCTTGCTTTGGTGATTTCTCCAGGAGTTGCATTAAGTGAAGCATATGCTACAAATAATTCATATGACAAAATTGTGAGAATCGCAGGACTTGATGATGTTTCTTTTGTATCCAATACAATTAACATCACAAAAGGTGATACAATTGTATTCATCAATGTGGATGGGACTAACGGAGGAGTAGCTCACTCCATAGTATCTGTACAAACAGGAACTACATTACCTGACGGTATCTTTGATAGTGGTCTAATCAAAATAGGTCAATCATTCAAAGTTTCCTTTGATGAATATGGTATTTATGAGTACATTGATTCCATGTATCCATCTATTCGTGGGATAATTCATGTTATGTAATTATCCCACAAATGTTTCTTTTTTTAAAAAATTTGGAACTTCAACACTATTAGTTCTCAAGTATTGTAACAAATCATTGAATTTTTCTTCTAATCGAGTATTTTTTACAGACAATACCTCGAGATTCTTCTCTACTTCTTTAAAGTCAGATATTGTTAGATGAAATTCGGCATCCAAGTACATCCATTTTTTCTTCTCATCTAATAGTTGATAGAAAATATTCTGTTCTCAGGTTCAATTCTTAAGAGGCTTGAACCTTTCGGGGGGATAAATTGAGATGTAGTTAATCAAAGATTCGATTCCTATAAGATTTGAACTTGTTTGGTGAGTAGTTTTGATGGTTGAATCCATAGAGATTTAACCGTTTATGGAGAATAGTTTAGTCCTCAAAAGGGTCTTTGTATTTTAGTTCAAGACTCTAACTCTCTATTGTGGTGTTAAAATTTTAGTTTGATGTATTCATTTTTAATAAAATAATTCCGAGTTCAATAGACTTGCTCCGTTGTAGGTACTTTTCTGGAACTCATTTTTGAGGATATTGTTCATATTTTTAATTTTTGAATTTCTTCAAGAATTTCTCGCTCTAACTTTTGTTCATCAGGAACAATTCCTTGAGAGAATACTTTATCATTAATCATAATTACAGGTGGATGCCATCCTCCTTTTTTTAGTGAAGAGAGTATATTGTTAATCCACGGATATACTTGTACAGAAATTGATTCACTTTCAATTTTTTCTACAATTTTATCAACCAATCTAATTACAATATCACATTCATGGCAAACAAATTCAGGAATAGTGAAAAATAACTGCTTTCCAGTAAACCTGTAAATTTTAATCTCTACTTTATTCATATAATATCATTTTTGAGCAGTAATCAGGGTATAACTAATCAACCCAGAGGAAATACACTCTGATAATAACTTCAACATTTCTTTGACTTTTTTAATATCTACATTGAGCTTTAGTCGTCCCATGTTTATTGCAAGTTCTGCAACAAAAATTCTTCTCTTTACATCCTTTAGCAAATTTTGTAATTCCTTTTTTTTGTCATCAAAACAAATGTTTCTAAAACCAGCTTTTTCTAAAATTTGAGTATATTCTGATTCACTTTTTGCATCTAAAACACAAATAAACTTGAACAATGCATTTTGTATTTCTTCTGGAAGTTCTCCGCGTATTACAACATCTGAAATTCCCAAGTGTCCGTCTTTTTTTAAAACCCGAAACATTTCTTTTGTGGCCTTATCTTTATCTGGAAATAGACACAAAGAACACTCACAAATGACTGAATCAAACGTATTATCACTCAAGTCAAATTTTTCTGCATCGCCTACCACAAAATTAGTCAATGCTTCAACTCCTTGTTCAGATGCGACAGAATCTGCGATCTTGATATTTTTTTGCGACAAATCAATTCCAGTCATAGCACATCCAAATTTCTTTGCAAGAAAAATTGAACTAGTTCCAACACCGCATCCCACATCTAAGACTTTGTTCTCCCTACTCAGTTTGATCTCTGTTCCTAGTTTCTCAGTAAGAGACAAAGCTCCAGGATGTAGACTATCTCCAAATAATACACGTACTAGTTCGTTTTGATAAAAATCAACACAACATTGTTTTATATCCATACTATCACTTGCGATTTTTGTAATATGCTGCTACTTCTTGGCGATATTTTGGAATGTTGTTAAATGCACATATTGGAATAATTTTTCCCTCAGGAGTGATTTCATGAATACAACACTTCATGACTTTTTTTACATCAAAATTAAAAGGATCCATAAATGGTTGAATTATTATCATTTTTAATCGGTCTTCTATTTTTTTTAGATCAACTGTCATATTTCCAATGGTACAACAGTTAGAGTTACTAGAATCACTACAGCAATCAAATGAAGAAAGACTTTGTAATGATTCTCGTATTTTTTCAAAATCTGCAATTGATTTGTTTTGAAAAAAATCAATGTAATCCTCAAGATTAACAGCTCGTGCTAAAGGCATTATTTTATCACCATTTGCATATACATAACATGCAGCACTACATGTTGGATAACAACATGGTATTGGCATAAAATCATTATTTTCAAATGAAGATTTACTTTGAGTGCAAATGTCTTTTATTACTTCAGGCAATGTTACTACATCCATAGGATCAAAATCAGGATGTCTACCTGCATAAAATGTAGGCTGAAATACCATGCCTCGAATTGCCTTTTTTGACATGACAAAATCAACTAGTTTTCCAATTTCATGCTCATTTACATTTCTTTGAATGGTAGCTACCAAAACTATTGGTATTCCATTTGCTTCTAAATTCTCAATTGCCTTCATTTTGACATCAACTAGGTCTGTGCCTCGAATGATTTCATATGTTTTTTTTGTAAAACCATCAAACTGTAGATATATGATTGGTTTTAGTGTTGCAAGTTTTTTTACAAATTCGATATCTTTTGAAATTCGAACACCATTAGTATTTAGCATTACATAATTGATGTTTTTAGATTTAGCTAGTTTAAGCATCTCCAAAATATTTGGATGTATTGTGGGTTCTCCTCCGCTGAATTGAATTACTTCAGGATCACCTTCCTGCTCAATAAATTTATCAAGCATAAAGTTTACTTCTTTTACTGACAGAAAGTCGTGTCCCTCAGAGCTTGCAAAACAAGTAGGACATTGTAGGTTGCATGCATTTGTAATTTCTATAATTCCAAGACAAGAATGTTGTTGGTGATCAGTACACAAACCACAATCCATTGGGCAACCATCTACTACTTCAGTACCAAATTTTGCAGGCATTGTTCCAGGAGTATTGAATTTGTATGCATCAATGTAACGCTTAGCATCAGAACTGATTAGACTTTCAAATGTACCGTGTTGCTTACATCTCTTTTTCATGTACACCTTATGATTTTTTACTAGTACTTGTGCATCAATAGTTTCAGTGCAAACAGGACATATACTGCGAGTTAACTCTAAAAATATGTAATCTCTATCTTCTTTCTGAATTTTAATCCCTCAAATTTTTTGTAATATATAGTAATTTAAGTAATATTCCAAATTAGATTTATTTTTCGATGATTATGACAAATTCTTTTAAACCCTACAACAGAGCAACTCCATGACAAAAAGGAATAAAAAACTAAAACCATCCGGAAATCCCAAAACTAAATTCATTACACTTGGAATTATTGCTGCAGTAATTATCGGAGTTGTTTCTTTTGGTATTATGAGTCCTGATTCCTTTATTGTTGGCAATTCTTTGGATAGTCATTTATCACTTGATCCAGAAAATGGTTCACCTATTCTTGGTTCTCCATCAGCTCCTGTGACCATTGTAGAGTTTGGAGATTATCAGTGTCCGTTTTGTCAAAAGTGGAATATACAAACAAAACCGGCCATTGTGAAAAATTTTATTGAAACTGGAAAAGCTAATCTAATCTTTGTGGATCTTGCAATAATTGGACCTGATTCTATTAAAGCTCATGCTGGGAGTTATTGTGCAGACGAACAAGGACTGTATTGGAAATATCATGATTATGTGTATGCCAATCAAGGACATGAAAATGATGGATGGGCAAATTCTCAGAATCTCAAATTATTGGTATCTGGAATTGACGGTATGGATACAGATTCATTTGCTCAATGCCTTGATTCTGGAAAATATGAGCAAAGAGTAAAGGATAACAAAAAAATTGCAACTAATGCTGGTGCTCGTTCCACTCCTTCATTTGTTATAGTCGGACCTTCTGGTGATGCGATTCCCATATCTGGTGCTCAACCATATTCTGTATTCAAGAAAGTCATAGAAGACATGCTTACTTGATAAATTTTACATCTATCGGAGTCCAAAGTATTTTCCATTTTTGATAATTATTGTGTTAAATTATTTATTGGTAAAAATAGTTTCTAAATTATCGCCCAAAAACGGTTCAAGTCTCTAAAACCTATTTGCGGGGTTAAACTATTAGTTTGATGCCCTCATTTTTAATAAAATAATTGCAAGGATTCGATTTGCTTTTAATGAAAAAATTTTTAGAAAATTAAGATTTCTTTATAAACAAAAGTAGGGAGTGTTGAACTGATCTGACAAAACCCGATGGTAGCATTACATAATGAAAGAAATTAGTTTAGTCATTTTAAATTAAAAAAAAAGTTTCAAAATAATTTCTTTAAATAACAAAATCAAGGCTCATTATTATTGGGTCTAAGAGAAATTGAACTCCAAGAAGAATATCGTTCAGACAGAAATGACAGTGCATCAGAATTTTTCTTTCCTTGCCTCAGTAATTGTATAGAGTATAAGAGATG
>JADFLN010000095.1 GCA_022564385.1 Nitrososphaerota archaeon
TAAAAATGAATCATCTTTCATACCAAAGTTTTAAAATAATTGTGATTTGACAATTGATGCATCTTTTAGACTAGAATCAATCGTTTGGGCTTTATAATAATAGTCTATTGCATCTTTGTAGTTACCCAAGTGACTATGAGAAATAGCTTTATTCATTAAAGCAGTAACATCATCTAGATCTATTTCAAGAGATTTTTCATAATATTCAAGTGCTTCTTGATGTCGATTTAGTTCATTTAGAGATAATCCCATACTGTTTAGAGCCCAAATATCCCTAGAATTTTTAGAAAGAATTTGTTTGCACAGTTTTAGAACTTGTTCATATTGTTTCAAATTTTCGAGAGCATAAATCTTATTTTTGAGTGCATAAATATCTGAATTTTTTATTTCTAGAACTTTGTCACAATAAACAATAGATTCTTCATATTTTTTCAAATATATTAGAGATAGGCAAATATTTTGGAGTGCAACCATATCATTGGGAATTTTTTCAAGTAAATTTTTACAATAATTGTACATATCATCATATTTTCCAGAATTAAACATCCTAGTTATTACATTTGTAGAATCAAGAAGATCAATCATGATTGTTTTACAAGTTCAAGAAGTGCTTTTGCTTGCTTAAAATGTACTTCATCTATCATTTTTCCATCAACGGTTGTAGCACCCTTTCCTTTCTTTGTTGATTCAAGATAGACTTTACAGACTTTGTTGGCCCACAAAATTTCACTTTTGTTTGGATGGAACAATTTGTGTACAACAGAAATTTGATCTGGATGTATGATACTTTTTCCAGAATATCCAAGACTTTTACCAATTTTGCAATCTTTTTCTAATCCTTTAGAGTCTTTAAGATCCTGCCAAATTGCATCTATTGCTACAATTCCAGCGGCATGTGCGTCAATAGGGATTTTTGCTCTTGAATACTTTGCTCCTTCCGATTCTTTTGTATATTCAACTCCTAGATCATTTAACAGATCAAAAACACCAAAGACTACTGCAGAAACTCTTTTTCCAAAAGATGCAATGCTGAACATGTTAACTACTCCCTCTGCAGATTCAATGGAAGGAATTATTTGAATTGGTTTTAGTTTTCGTGTTTTTTCTAATCCAGATAAGATTTTTTCAATTTTTCTCATATCTTTAATATTATTTACTTTAGGAATAACAATTCCATCAATACCTTTTTGAACTATTTCTTTAAGATCAGAAGTAATTTCTTCAGATGCTGGAGAATTAGTACGAACAAAAATTGAAGATTCATATGATTTACGAGACTTTAATGCAGATTTGATTAGTTTTCTTGCATTCGTCTTTTCATTGTCTGGAACTGAATCTTCTAGGTCAAAACAAACAATGTCAACTTGTAGCTTTTTTGCTTTTTCAAGAAATCTTGAATTATTTCCCGGAACAAAAATGAGGCTACGAAATAGCTGTGTCATTAAATGACTAAGCGCCCTCTGGCTTCAATAAGACTTTGCCAAAGAGACTTCCAGTTAACATCTTTGTGTGGGCCTCTGCTGCTTGTTCAAAGGTATAGGTTGAATCAATTGTTGCTTTGATTTTACCTTGACCCATCCAGTAAAGACCTTGTTCAAGTTCAGCTTTTGTTCCTTGTGTTGAACCTAAGATATTAGTTCCTTTAAAGAAGACGTGTCTTAGATCAGTTTGGGCATTGTATCCAGTTGTTGCACCACATGAAACAAGAGTTGCACCATATTTGAGTAAGGTTAGTTGTTTATTCCAGTGTGTTTCACCAATATGATCAAAGGAGACATCAATTCCTGGTGCTTCACCTTTCTTCTTTGCAATTCCTTTTGTAATTGCCCTAACTTCTTTATGCCAATCTTCTTTTCTATGGTCTACTGCATAATCTGCTCCAAGTGCAAGACATTTGTCTAGTTTATCTGGACTTGCTGTTGCAATAACATCACAATTGTATAGTTTTGCAATTTGAATACCAAAGCTACCTACTCCAGAACCACCACCCATTATCAAGACAGTTTGTCCTGGTGTAATTTTGGCTCTTCCAACTAACATGTGCCATGATGTCAGTAAAGTCATTGATGCAGCGGCTGCTTCATCATATGATAATCCTTCTGGAATTTTTGCCACATTAACTTCTGGTAGATGAGTTATTTCAGAAAAGGCTCCCCAATTTGGACCAGTCTGGAATCCCCAAATAGTTCTCTTAAGACAATCAAATTCTCGACCATCAGTACACGCTTTACAAACTCTGCATGACATGTTAGAATGGGAAACTACTTTGTCTCCAACTTTAATATTTTTAACATCTTCACCTACTGCGATTACGTCTCCTGCTGCATCAGAACCTGACACATGTGGTAATGGAACAGGTACTGGATTTCCCCTCATTCCCCAAATATCATTATAATTTATTGAAGCAGATTTTACTGTGAAAACTACCTCATCTGCTTTTGGTTTTGGATCATCTATTTCCTGCACTTTGAGGATTTTAGCAAAATTATCATCTGGTGCATATTCAGTGTATACAACGGCTTTCATGAATATGTCAATTTTTTTCCCATAATTATATTTTATCAGGATCAGATACGATTTATCTTAAAATCGTGTTTTGGTTGCTGAATAGAGAGTAATATTTGCTTTAGTTGATCATCAGTTATCTGACCAGAGATTTTTCTTTGAGTTGCCATTCCAATGAGATATTGTTCTACAAGATTAGACAATTCTGGTTTTACCATTTTAATATTATTTAATCGTGATCTAGCTTCTGATGTAAGAATCTGTTTTAGAATCTGTTCTTTTTGTGCTGTAATTTCTGCCTCATTATGTGAATGTTCATGAGGTTCTGAACCATCATGGGAATGAGGTTCTGTTCCATCATTATGTAAATGTCCATGATCTTCTGATTCATCCGAATTTGGAAAACTCATTTTAAATCTAAGCGTATATTTTCAATTTAGGATTTTCTATAATTAGTTCTTTAAGAATTTCTGTTGCTAGTCTATCAAGTTTTTGCATTCCTTGTTTGGAAATAACACGGCCTTTCTTCTCAATTTTTTCTACATAGCCGAGTTTTTCTAATCCGTGAATGGCATTACGAATAATTGCACCACTAGCATCTTTATGGTGAGCAGCTCCATATCCAGATGGTCTTCCACCACCATATTCATTTCTTAATTCATTTATTCCAATAGGACCATTAAGGTAAATTTTTCGCATCAATGATGCACATCTAGTATGCCACCATTCTCTATCTTGTGGTGGTTTATCTGCATGAGCTCCAGTTTTGACAAATGGTATCCATGAAGGTGCAGGAATATCTTCATTTTTTAGAATAGCTGCAAGTCTTTTTATCAATACATCTGGTGGTACATCGTGCACTTTTGCCATTAAGTGAAAAAATTGAGAATCGTCTTATAAATCATTGAGATATTATTTTACGATAAATATGCCCACAGAAGTAACAAGAAATTCTGATCGACTTGACAGATGCTCTTCCTAGACGAATTCTAGAATTAATTCCAGGTACAATAAAGGACTTGCATTTTTTGCAAAAAACCATCCTTAAATCATAAGGCATTCGAATTTTATGTCTACTGCTTATTCGACGAGCAAGTAAAGCTTGACGTTGAGAAAGTTCAGGATTCATTTTTGCATTACTAATTGCATTTTCAATAAGAATTTCCATTCTCTCCATTGCAATTTTCCTAACTGCACGTTTCACAGTAATTTCTAAAAGTACACCTAAAAATTAGTTCTCATTATTATGAAAAAATGCAGTCAGCGGGATTCGGACCCGCGTCACAGGGTTGGAAACCCCGAATACTAACCAGGCTATACTATGACTGCAACAGAATGCAAATTTTACTTCCTACATAAAAATGGTTTTTTCATACTCATAAAGAATTCTAGCAACTACAACATGGCCTTCAAAGGATTCATTTCCAATTGAATTTAGGGTATCTATTCTGTTTTTAATTAAATCAGAAAAATTTCCTTTTTGGAATCCTCCAATCACAATACATGTGTCATCCGATATCTCTGCTGCAATTTTTTCATATGAGCTTAGTGTACCTTTAGTTGAAAATCCAATTACTTTGGATGGATTAATTTCATCTAACAACTCTAAAAATGTTTTTTCCTTAATCTCAAGTAATACATCATTATCTGTTGTGATTTTTTTTTCTTGATACAATTTTTCAATTAGACCTTCAAATCTATGATATGATTTGGGTACATGGACATTTTGACCAAAGTACAATACTTTATCGTCAATTGTATGAACAAAAAACTTCATTTTATTTTGAAGATATAATGGGATTGTAGTAGCTTCAAGTATTGAAAAGTGTACCAGATCTGGTCGTCCTCTTTTCATTTCATTTTTAATTCCTTTCATAGCTGCAAAATGCCAAGAATTATCTAGTAAGATTTCTGATGTATGTTTTCCTAGTCTTCTTGCATGAGAAATAACTGACGGGTGATGTTTTAATTCAGATGGAACAAGTTCTAATGCTGACTCAGATAAAATTAAGGAAACCATTTTAATTTATCATTTCAATTTGTTTTTTAAATTCATTCCAACTAGATTTTGAAGTTCCATCATTATTGATCAAACCAGCATTACAGATGTACTTGCTTAGTCTTTCAATTACATACTCACTACTTCCAAAACCAGAACCACTTGTAGTTAGTGGTCCATTATCTTTACCAATTTCTTGTTCAGTAATAACACATGTTCCTTCAGGTCTGTCATATTGTCTATACCAAGTAAAAAATTCTAATTTAGATTCATTTTCAGTGTAAAATTCAAAGGATTTTTCTAAAAATTCTGTTTGTGTAGAATCGCTTCCCTCAACAAAATTGGATGTACTCCAACTAATCTCAAAGATTCCAACTTTTTTATCACCTGCTAGATCAAATACTTGTTGCAGATCTTTTTTTGCTTGTTGTGGGGTTTTAACAATTTCATTAAGAATATCTACTGGGGAATAAGAAAAGGCAACAAAATCACCAATAGCTAAATCAGATACGATATGTTGCAAATTTTTATTTAAAACATTATGTAATGCAAATGCATTTCCTATTTTTACATCTGGATGCTTCTCTTTTATTTTATCATAGACTACGTTGAATAGTTCTTTGTAGACAGGGATATTTTGTTCATTATATCTAAATTGAGATTCTGTTTCTCCTGAAATAATTAGAGTATCTATAATATCATACCTAGATAATATTGCATCAAGGACTCTAACAACCCTATCTTCACCTAAGGAATTAAGAGGTGGTTTTCCAATCCAACTTGGAAAAGGTCCAAGTGTTTCTCCATTAATTATAGAAAAGTAAAGTGTGACTTTGAGATTATTTTTTTTATTAAGACTCATCAGTGTGTCTGACTGTTGCCAATCATATTCTTCTCGTACAGGTTCAACCAAATTCCAAAAAAGA
>JADFLN010000096.1 GCA_022564385.1 Nitrososphaerota archaeon
ACACTGGAAGATTAGCTGACTTGATTGATCTAGTTAGTCTTGTAAAAAGAGGTGCGATAAATCCAGTTGTATCTAAAACTTTCAAACTAAAAGATGCAAACAAGGCATTAGAGCAACTAAAGGCAGGTAAAATTATTGGCAGAGCAGTAATCAATCCTTGAGAAATGAACTCATGATTGGATATTATTTTATCAAATAAACATTCCAAACATGATATTGTTGTTTTAACAAAAATAATATTTAGTTAATGATTAATTGTTTAAATCTTAATATTCTATTTTGGAATCTGATACGAGTTCTATTGTTTTATCTATAGATGTCTCTTTTGGTAATAATAAAATTAAAGTGTATTGAGACGTTAGCGATTTTACTATCATGATGCTTCTTTTTAAAATATTGACTGTTATTGACAATCCTCCAAATTCTTCATCAAATTCTACAATTTTAAATCGAAGTGCTACCTTTCTTGTCATCCTTTCAAATACCTGCAGTGATTGCAGTGGATGTAGATTATTCCAGAAATAGCATTTTACTCAATGATGAATATTGTAATTTACCAAGCAAGTAAGTTTCTAATTTTTTATTAAATCATACTTTTTTAAAAAATCAAAATTGTTTTTTATTTTTTTTCCTACTGTTTAGTTCTCTGTTTCTTTCAAGACTTGAATGAACTTCTACATGTTCGTAAAGATTTTCTTTAGTTTCAAAGATTTGCTCACAATAATAGCATTGATTGATCTCCATCACCTATTTTGATTCTTTTTTTGACTGTCAATATTTTTAATAATTTTAAGAGGTAATTCTATCAGGTTTACACCAGAATATGTTGCAACATAAAGAAAATCAGTCTTTATTGGAAAACTCATTCCAACATGTTCTTTCCTTATTGTCATGGAATATTTCACTTTGCCTAATTGATCTTCAAAATCCTTTCGCATTCTAACTCGTAAAGCCAATTCCATAAACAACATCTCTTCATCTTTTTCATTGACCATGTGCCCATCTTTTTTCATTTTAGATGCTACTAGTCGCCCTCTTTCATTTATCACACCCGCAAATCTGATTTTTTTATCTAAATTTTTTACATCTTGGCATAAAATATGATAATTATAGATTACATTTGACAAAATACTCCATCCATGATAATACTATGCAAGAATTATATTTAATCTCATTTCCAAATTCACTGTAATGCAATGTATTTAATTTTAATTTGGAAATATAGTTAAATAAAATATTTGATAAAAAATAAGTATGCTGATTCAATAACTGTCAGACTTGTAGTCAGCTGAAATATATAAAATCTCAGCAACAAAAAATCTAGATTTCACGAATTTTAGAAACATCATAGGTTTCTGCATCATTCCAAATATAATCAAAATAATCTATGCCCAATTATGAAATTCTGGATTATCACTAATGAATACATTAAATGATGTTTCAATTTGATGATTTGAGATGAAAATTTTGACTCGTAGAAACATTATTGATTATTTTAAAGAATAATGGATGATTTCAAGTTAGTAATTTAGATTCCAAGTTCCAGTACCTGATAATGTTGTCACAAAGTTACTTACAGATAAAACCACGAATAACAAGTATGGATCAATATTTTATTCTTGTATAATATGCTCATCGCATTAAAAACACTACTAGTCTTCCATGGAACTATAACAATTAAAAAAATGATCTGTTTCTATCATCTTTACTATCAGATCTTTTTCTTTGAAAACATTAACTGTTATTCTTAGTCCACCTAATTGTTTGTGAAATTCTGACATGGAAAATCGCGCTGACACTCATACCAAAAAAATGTTAATCAAGAATCATTATGATAATACAATCACTAACTGCTCAATACACTTTAATTTTATATTAAAATCACAAAATATCAAATTTATATATTCATGAAAAACTTAAAGATTTTATAAAATGCTGTAAGTCTTCATGATGTCTATCAAAATCATCTTTTTCTCCTTCAATTAACACCTTCAATGTAGTATCTTTTTCGGGAATTGTTACCAAAAACATTGTCTTTTCAACACTATTTCCATCAGAAAACGTCATAACACTGCCTGTTTTTAAGAAATAAACATCATCTAAAAACTCTGCAAGATTTACAGTGTGTTGTTCACATGAAAATCCAGAATTCTCAAGAGTCAGATTAAAACAAAACCTCGCATGATCATTAACAAGTTTTGATAGATATTCCTCATCTGAAAGTCCACCATATCCTAAATCATCATAAAATCGTATCACCTGTATTGATAAACTTGAAAATTCATTGGGAGTAATTTCAAGAATCATATCTGCACCTGAAATTTGAGTCAAGTTATCTTCAAGATTCCACTCAGATGGAAATTCAAAAGAAAAACTATGTTGATTGTTTGTATACGTTTTAAAACTTGTATCTAATGTTTTATTTTTTTTATTTGCAGGTTGGATTTTACCATCATCAAAATATTTCGTTCCCCTTTGATCTATAGATAAAATATTTGGTGAACCAAAACCATCTTCACCATACATGACAGTAATTGCTTTTATGTCTAGTTTAGATGGAGTTGATTGAACATCTGTCTTATCACAAGTTCCACTACACATTAAATCATTGTCTATATTCATTGCATGTTCTAAACCTAATGCATGACCAAATTCATGAGATGCAGCATATTGTACAACTTGTTTAGGTAATAATTTTTCAGGATTGCATGGATCTGAAAAACTAACCATGTTAGTAATGTATCCTTGGGTGTGAAAAATTCCAAAATCAGTTATTCCCAAATAATGATTATTGCATGATTCTTCGCCACCTGAAGTAATTATTGTAAGTATGTCAAATTTTGATTTATCAAAAAATGAAATAGGTTCAGGTTCAACTGTGATGTTTATTTGCCAATTCCCTTCAGGAAACATCTCTTTAAGATTTAGTTCCCAAAGAAAGGTTCCCTCATGAACTGATGAAAGATATTTTTTTGCGTCTTCTTTTGAATCTGAATCTACAGTTATCAAGACATTGATTTCATCTTTTTCCCAAAATGCCCCATGAAGTGAGATGTATCTCAAATCTGAAAAATCAGAAACATCACTAAAACTATTTTCTATGGTGATGTTTATGATATCTTTACAGTTTAGACCACAAGTTGATGCTTGCTCATGTGTCTCTGAACCCTCAAAAATGGCATAGATTTCAGCGATATTATCATTATCATCCACTAGATGTGCTCTCCATTGTGCCTGAAAATGACCTGATCTATCCACTATTGCAGTAACAAGAATGTCATCTAATCCTGGTGTATCATGATCTTTAATGTGAATAACAAACCCTTCAGAAATCCCATTTTCAAGATATAATTCTCCACTAAATAATACAGTTTGTCCTTCACTTACCATTTTAGGCAAAGAATCCAAAGTTATTTGTGAAGTGAGTTTCTCATTATAATTTAGATTCATCACATCAAAAGTTTCATCAATTATTTTTTTATTTTTAAGGTATTGTATACTATTTGTAATTTCTTCTAGTGTTATCTTGTTTTCATCATACCATGTTATCAAATTTGAAATCCAAGATGTATATTCTACTGCATAAGAATAATTTCCATTAAAAGAAAATGCAAAAACAACTAGAAAAATTAAAATTATATTTTTATTCAAAAATATCAACTCTTAATTTATTTTCATTACAACCATAACATGAAGAATCATCATTTTCATATCTTGGAAGTTTTCCATATTTATCAAAATATTTTTGAGTAGTTGCATCTGCAAAACCATACTTTACATTTAGATCATTTACCACTTTAACTAATTCTTCTTTAGGCATTGAAACTAATTTAATATATAACAAATGTGCATCATGTCTACTCCCACCATCATCTACAAATTTTTCTACTATGGCATGAGTATCATGAATCTTTTTTTCTACATAATTAAATTGACCCCAATAGATATCATGATGAATTAAATTTACTCCTATGAGAAAATTTGAAAATGCTTTTCTAGATGCATATTCTTCATATTTTTTGGTCATCTTTCCAAGTTTTTCTTGAAGATATTGTTCTGCAATTTTTCTTTGCTCGTCTATGACTTTTTCGTGTTCAGATATTACTGTTTTTCCTTCTTGAAGTTCTTTTAGAATTTTCTTTGATAGTTCAATTTGTTTTAAAATATGTTGAGCATTAAGATTATTTTGAATTTCTTTACCATCAAACCGTGTAAATTTCTCTTCAATTGGTTCTGCAAATACTAGAGGCATTGGTAAAATCAATATTCCAAGTAACAAGATCCAAGCCTTGTTTTGTAGTGATTTTGTGCCCATTAACAATGAAAATCGACAAAGAATTATATAAATAAATAGCCAACTAATTATTAGTATACTAATGAATATTAAAGTAAATTTGGATCCAAAAAATAGCATAGGCTTAATCGTGAAATCTACTGAAAAAGCAATTGGTTATGTGTTAGATCAAGAAATCAAAGAAAAATGCGGGATTACGGGAGGGCAATGGAAGATTGTTATAGCTTTGGCAATTCAAGACGGAATGTCCCAAAAAGAACTCGCTGATATGATTTTTGTAGAAACTCCTACTTTGGTATCTCTTCTAGACAAGATGGAAAAGACTGGTTTGATTAAACGTCAATCAGATTCCAAAGACAGACGTACAAACAAAATTCTTCTTACATCAAAAGCAAAAAAGCAATCACCAGAAATAGTTGAATGTATTTTAGATATTCGAAATGTAATTACAAAAAATATTTCAAAAAATGAAATTAAAACTACAAAAAATACTCTTAAAATAATGACACAAAATGCAGAAAGTTTTATGAAACAAAAGAAAGTTAATGACTAAAAATTAATGAAAAAAATTTGATCATTTATTATGATTGATCTGGTCTAAATTTGATCGAAATCGCAGAAAAAATATCGTATAACCCATAAAGAAGAAGCTAATGAATATGCAAGGAAACATGCAAAAAATATTATTCAACACCTGAAGCCAAAGAAAGAAAAAGAGAATACGACAGACAACGCTACCTAAAAAATAAACAAAAGAATTGATTCCTCTGTGGAATCCTGTTTCAAATGTTAATTAGTTAATACATCGTCTATAATATTAGTTATTTGTTGTCGTCGTAGTTCCATAAGATTTCTCACAATACAATCTTGATAAAATTCACTTTTAATATTATCAAAACATTATTCTTTTCTAGATTATGTATTCATTTCATAATCCATAGTAAGATTACGAAATAATTTTAAACAGTAATAATTCCTTGTTGGATCAGATATTTTATTCCATTGACAAATTCTTCTTCAGATATTTTATCTAGTGCCCACCAGTTTGCATTATTTCT
>JADFLN010000097.1 GCA_022564385.1 Nitrososphaerota archaeon
ACTCAAAGGAAACAAGACAATTAGAGGTAATCTACTTGGTTTTGACCAACACATGAACCTGCTACTCGACTCTTCAGAGGAAGTCCCCGCTGAAGGCGATACTAAAAGCCTTGGAACCATTGTAGTTAGAGGAGATAACGTAGTCATGATATCTCCTCCACCACCAGAGAAAAGGTGATTTGAGATGGTAAAAGGTACAACCTCCATGGGTGGTTTTACAAAGAAAAAAGTTCATATCAGATGTAGAAGATGTGGTAAAAATTCGTATCACAAACGTCATCATCAATGTGCAAGTTGTGGATTTCCAGAGGCCAAACGCAGAAAGTATTCCTGGATTAAATGGTATACATAGATGCAAGAAATTGTTCTTATTCTTAGTTCATTAGCTGGTGTAGCTACAGCTGTTGCTGTACGAAGAATGCCAAGAAACAAAAATCAATTGCTTAGTCTTGGTGCTAGTTCGCACATTAAAAGTCAAATTAATTCTCTAAAAATTGAAAAAAATATTCTGACCAAAACAATTTCAAGACTATATCAAACAGATTCTGAATTTTCTAAAATTCAAAAGGACAAACTATTACTTAGATATCAACACCAGTTAGGAATTGTTTTAGCTAAACTAGAAAAACTTGAGCAAGCAAGTAAACACCCAGATTTGGGTCCAATAGGAGATGGTCTGATTACTCTGATGGATCAAAAATTATCAAAACTAGATGATAGATTGTATGAGATATCATCAAAGATAGCAAGTGTAAAAATTGAAACACCAAAGATAAAAGAATCAGAAATAAAAAGTCAAGAATCAAAACAAAGTACGTCAAAACCATTCAACTTTGAGAAACTAAAAGAAACAAAGATGGATCCAATTGTAATTCCCCCAACAAGTTCAAGGCGATCATTTGAATTAACAACTTTGACAAATATTCCAAAGAAGGAACCAAAATTCCCATTATTGATAGATATAGAATCAAAACAAAAGGTTGTAAATCCAATGCCACAACCAAAGGTGATTCAATCTGAAATAATCAACCCAAAAGAAGAAATAGTCCAAGAAATTTTTCAACCAAAACCAATAGTTGAAGATAAAATTGAGATTATTCAGTCATTGACACCAAAAACAGATCCGGTATTTGAAACTAAGCCTGATATTAACAAAGAAGTTGCAAAGATTACAGAACACAGGGCACTCCCAGAACCTGAACAAAAACCAAGACCAATAACATTAGATGATGACTTTGATGATGATGCAGATGATTTAGATAAAATCAAAGAAAATATCAGGAAAGTTATGTCAAAGCTTGATCAAGCAGAGGTAGAATAATTGTCCTTTGATGATGCCATTTTGGCATTATCAAACAATGCACTAAAATTTGTCAAAGATGATTATATAATTGGACTAGGTAGTGGTAGAGCTGCTACTGTACTTGTAAAATCACTTGCAAAATTAATCAAACTAAAAAATTACAACATTAAAGGAATTCCAACTTCACTACAAATCAAATTGGTTGCAGAAAAAGAAGGAATACTCCTAGTAGAAGCTGATCAAGTAGATCACATTGATGTTGTATTTGATGGTGCAGATCAAATTGATTCTCAAAAATTTGTGATTAAAGGTGGAGGAGGTGCTTTACTACGAGAAAATATTTTGTTTAGTCTTGCAAAAAAAGTTGTAGTTATAGCAGACAAAACAAAGTTTGTAAAAAATTTTACAAAAACGGTTCCAGTGGAAGTTCATCCACTTGCTAGAATTTTAGTAACAAATTCTATCAAAAAATTAGGAGGAAAAGTAAAATTGCGTTCATTAGATAGAGACTACACATTTTTTACAGAAAATGGTAACATAATTTTAGATTGTGATTTTGGAACAATAAAAAATCCAAAAGTACTTACTCAAAAAATCAAACAAATAGCCGGAGTTGTAGAATCTGGAATTTTTCTTAGAAAACCAGATATAATTTACAGAGCCAAAACAAATGGCAAGTTTGATGTTCTCTAAAATTCTTCAAAAAAATCTAATTTTTTTTGCCAAATTTTCCAAGCAGTGGAACAAAAATATAGTGTGATTGACTTTTAATTTCAATAATACCTTTAGGAGTCTTTTTTAACAAAACTAATGATTGGGAAGAGTCCCCTACAGGTGCAATTATGAGCCCATTATCAGCAAGTTGTTCAAGCAATGGTAAAGGAATTTCTTGGCATGCTGCAGTAATCATGATTCTATCAAAGGGTGATGCTTGTGGATAACCCAAACTACCATCACCTAAAATTACATGAGTATTATTCAAACTAAATTTTTCTAAATTTTCTTTTGCAAATTTTACAAGTTCTGAATGTCTTTCAATAGAATAAACAGTTCCAGTGCCTACCAAATAAGAAAGAATTGCAGTTTGCCAAGCAGAACCAGTACCAATCTCAAGAATTTTTTGGCCATCTTTAATATCTAGCCACTCTGTCATTCTTGATACAACTCCTGGTTGAGAAATAGTCTGATTTTTCATAATTGAGAGAGGTTCATTGGAATAAGCTCTGTCTAATTCCGATGTTTGGACAAATTCATGTCTTGGAATATTTCTAAATGCAGATTCAACGTTATCATCATTAAGAAATTTTGAATCTCTCAGATAATTAATTAAATTGTTTAATGCTATATTATATTTTTTTTCAATTTTTATTCTATTCAACAAAGTATAGATGTAATTTTTTATCATTTAAACCCAAGGTGCTATTTTCAAAAACTAAATTTTTCGTTTGACTAGTTTACCATGACCAAGTTTTCCAATTACTTCAAAATCATCAGCGACTGTTTCTCCCCTAACAATTGTTTTAACAGGCCACCCTTTTAGATTTCTTCCTTCATATACAATATAATCAGAAAAACCTCCAAACAAATCAGATGTTACTTTTTTTTCTTTTTTCATATCTATCATAGTAATGTCTGCATCAGAGTTTTTTTCTAATGTTCCTTTTTGGGGATACATTCCAAAAATTTTTGCAGCGTTTTGACTAGTAAATTGCACAAACTGCTCAAGTGTTATTTTATTTTGATTTACACCATCATTTAGTAATATTGGAATGGCGGTTCCAATTCCTGGAAATCCCGCCAATGCCCCCCAAACATCATCTCCACCTAGTTTTAGTTTAAGTTGATTTGCAACATGATCTGTACCAATAGTATCAATTAGATTCTGAGAAAGTGCATTCCATACTGCCTTGTTATCATTTTTGGTTCTTATTGGAGGCATAACTTTTGCAAGATATCCTTTTTGTTTGTCATAAGATAATGTAAGATAGTGAGGACATGTCTCAACAAAAATTTTTGAACCAAGTTTTTTCTCTTCTTTAATCTGTGCTAGTGCTCGTTCTGAACCAATATGAGCGAAGTAGATTACACAATCATAATCTCTTCCAAACTTTGAGACAATCTTAATTGCTTTTGCCTCAAATTCAGGGGATCGGCTATTAGACCAAGCAGATAATCCATCTTGTTTTTTTTCTTTTGCAGTTTTAATTCCGCATCCACATGATTCATAGTCTTCTGCATGAACAAGTATTGGACAACCAAGTGAAGCTGCAGTCTTTACAGTCTGTTCAACTATTTCGTTAGTAACATCTACTTGAGATTCAACAAGTTTAGATGAGTTTGGGGGAATGTCCATGAATACATGACCAACTTCACCACCAAGATTCATGTAAATTTTAAAAGATGTAATTCCTTTTTCAACACAAAAATTCATCTCATTGATTTGTTGAGGAGTAAAAATAGATGCATGAATTGCATAATCAATATAATGATTTTGAGATGATGCATCAAGCTGAGGCTGTAGTGATCTAGAGAATGGATCTCTCAACCGAAGCATTCGCATCATAGTAGTTATTCCACCAATTGCTGCAGCATGAGATTCAGTTTTTGCTGCTTCATTTATTGGAGAATATACACCATAGTGAACATGAGTGTCAATTGGACCAGGAATAGAAATCAATCCGTTGCCATTGATTTTGTTATCACAAGCAGGAATATCGTTTGTAAACCCAACAATTTTTCCCTCATCAATTATAATATTTTTGTTGATAATTCCTTGAGGAAGTATAATGTGCGAATCTGTAATCACAGTATCATACGTCATCTGAAAATTTTATACTTGGCAGTCTATTATGCGTTGAGTTGATTTATTCTTGCATTCTCATTTCAATTACTTACTAATCAAAGTCTTCTTCATCTATTGATCTTCTACATGGCCTGATGGGAACAAAGAGTATTGACTTGTGACCTATCATACTAATGATAAGTTAATGTATAGCATAAAGATTGGGGAATTTTTTCTATATTTTTGGATCCAATATGGTATTTCTATGTTTTATGAACAAAAACATACTGTGTAATCGTGTTTATTGAGAAAATGAATAAAAATACAACTAAAAGAAATGATTCAGGGGCCGGTGGTTTAGGGGTATAATGCCTCGTTCGCAACGAGGATGTCGAGGGTTCGATTCCCTCCCGGTCCACTTTCTAGAAACTATTATACATAAATAAAAAATACTGACACCATGGAAGTTTTTGATGGAAAAAAAGCTGCAACAGATTACATGTCTACACATACTCTGGCATTCTCAACTCCAGAATTAACTCTAATGAGATTTGCGTTTTGGTTAGGAGATTCAGTTCCAAATCCAAAAAATGAAGGAAAGGGATTTCCAAGAATGATGACATTTTTGACAGAACAAGATTTTGAACCCGTTTTAATCGATGATGATGTATTCGTACCATCTGGTGCAATTAGAACTTCAACATTTACGGGAAACGCCTACCAGGAAAAAAAGACAGATGGAAAGTTTTGTTCTGAATGTGGTACAACTCTTTCAGCAACAGCAAAGTTCTGTCCTGAATGTGGTACAACACAAGAATGAAAAAATAATTTTCAAGTTTTAATTTTATGCTTTAGCTCCACACTTTGTGCAGAACTTTGCATTAGTTCTTAGTTCAGCACCACATGAAGTACATCCATTTCCACTGGGTGGTGTAACCATACTAGACACCAAACGTGGATCTGGTGATGGTAAAGTTCCAGGGTCTCCAAATGTTTCTTGTGTAGAAACAATTCCTGGCGGACCTGCTCCACCAACAGGATTTTCTGCAGTTCCTGCTCTTGGTGGCATTCCTGCTCCACCTGCCACCATTCCAGGATTTCCCATTCCGGGCATCAAACCAGGAGACTGTGTATTTCCAGAACCAGCACCCATTGCTTTTTTCATCTCAAATA
>JADFLN010000098.1 GCA_022564385.1 Nitrososphaerota archaeon
TATTTTATTGTAAACTTTTTGACTGGAATCTAGACTTAATTGCATTAAATTTAGTCACACTTTTACTGTATTAACAGAATTTAATTAATGAAAATTTTGAATCAAATTATAATAATTTATGAAAAATTTTGTCGTCATTTTCAAAGATGTCATGAACTTATTTAATACAATCTTTTTTTACGAATTTTAGAACTTTTTTCTTCTAATTGTTCAATTTTTAAAATAAGCTCAGGATCTAATTTGATTTTAGAAAGAGATTCTACAGATAATTTTACAATGTTAGTGTCCAAAGAGATATTGGATTTAGGAAGATTTTTGTCAGCCCAAAATTTCATTACCTTGTCTTCAAGTTTAAAATCACGAAAACCAGCAGGAAATTTTTTTGTGATATGATCCAATAAAACACGATCTTTAAAGACTACTTTGGGTTCAAACAATCTAGTTTCATCACTGTAAACATTTTCAAATAAATTTCCAGAAATTTCATCCGAAAGTAACTCCATCTTTGAAATCTTTCTAATTAATTCCAGAAAATGTAAAAACTCATGTGCCAAAATAGCATGAATTGTTCCTTTTAGTCCATAAGCAACCAAAGGTGCAGAAATCTGAATTACAACCTGAAATTTTTCTTCAAACATTACAGGAATTGTTCTTGCAAACAAGATTCCAAACTCATAAGAATTTGGATTAGGCAATGATATTACAAGTGAAGGTTCCACATATGCAATAGGAAATTTAATTCCTGAGGCTTTTTCAATTCTATTTATTCCCGCAACAGTAATAGGAAAACGTTTTACTGTAAGATTATACACATCATCAGGAATTATTTTTTTAGTGTGTGCATCTTTCAAGCGTACTAATGGATCCAATGCTCCTCCTCGACAATTTAGAATGTAAAAAGGTTGATTTAGTTAGGACCTAGGTTTTCCAGATTTTGCTTTCTTTATTCTGCGTCTATCTGCATTGTGATCAGCAATTCTTTTGTGTTTATTTTTTTTCCTTATTGGCATAGCAATTTACTATTTTAGTACTAGATAATTGTTATCATGATACAAGTTAACAATAATTTTTCTAGATATTGATATATTTTCAGATGCTATAATTTTATTTAATGATCTAAGGACACACACAGACACCGCCCCTAAGGGATTTTTACCAAATTGTGAAAAAATAATAATCCTTGTAAATTTACATTTACAGATTTTATTCCAAATATGAGTTATGTTTTTACCCATAAACCAAAAAATCCTAATTTTTCCAAAAAAGAGTTTTTCAAAATTGCACAGATGGAACCTGGTGAAGCACATTGGTATATTATAGAAAGATATGGTAATAGTGAAGTAAATTATTTTGAATTTTTTATGCCTGAACATACAATATTACAACGTTGGTCTGACGAATATCCCTGGATACCCAAAGATTTTCGATAAATAAGAAAAGCCATCATTCAATCACTCAAAACGTGATATAACCAAAGGAATAACGTCAGTTGTTTTGTTATAATTAGACTTTGATATCAAGAAAATCAAATTCTTGACACATACATGATGTATTAAGAATTTGAGAAATTCCAGGTGTAACATCAATACTACTTACAAATCTCTTTACAGGTAACCCCCCTTCTGATTGGATTACCAAAGTAAAGGTATTCTTAGAATTTTTTTTGTATTTTATAGAGAAAACTTTCTTCTCAGAACGTTTTCCAGATTTTTCATAAACCACCACAGGGAGTTTTTTGAGATCTTTTAATTTTTTGAGATTTTTTGAATCAATGTCATTCTCAGTTGAAATTTTTAACTCTATTAATGAGTTAAATTTTAGAGGTTTTTTTGGAGATTCTGTAATAATTTTGAGATTAGTAATTTTAAGAGAATCAAATGTCACAGAATTTAATTTTGAATTTCTTTTAAGAGGATTTTTAATTTTGACAAAAAATGGTCTCCCAGTACCTAAAACTAGACTAGATTTATCTTCACCACCAATCCATGTAAATTTAGCAGTAGTTCCACCAAATTTCTTAAAAAGAAATTTAGAAATTATTCCTTCAATACTGTTAAATTCTGAAATTCCATGAAAATTGCAAATTCTGCATCCTTTTCCAAAACAATTTTCACAAGACTTTTGTTTTTGTGGAATTCCTCTCAAGGTTTTGATATATCTTCCAGAGAGATAGATTGATTTTGAACGCATTTCACAAGATTCATCTTTCAAGTTTACAGTAAAAGTCACATCAGAATCCAATAAATCAATAATCTTTTTTGTTTTTTTGAAAAATAATTTTCTCAATTCTTTTGTTATATCAGTCTTCACGCTATCAATTCCTTTTAGTTTGTATTTTGAACGAATGTAATCATCTCTATCAATAATAGAAGGTTTAATCATTGCACCTACACTAAATGATAAAAAAGAATAATTTGACGAAACATCAAGCATCAATTTTAAAAAATGATTTAGATTCTCAAACAGATTTTTACAAATATAGCACTTTTTAGTAGAGTTTAAATTTTTTTTAAGTTTTTTCCCAAGTAGTTTATTTGATGAACGATGTAATTGTTTTGAGAATAATCTACCTAAACAATTATCACACAATTCATATTTTTTTAAGATTTGATTTGCTAGAATGATGATCTTTTGATAGTCAGTCATGTTCAAAGAGATTGTTTATGTGTAAGATTATCCCATCCCCATTCTTCTAAGTGTGTTTTGCATTTGACGTCCTTTGGAAGCTTTCATCATATTCTTCGAGTTCTTATAATTTTTTAAAAGTTCTTTAACTTCACCTTCTGGCCATCCAGAACCACGAGCAATTCGTTTGATTCTTGATGAATTAAGTAAGTCAGGATTTGCTTTTTCAGCTTTGGTCATACTTTGAATGATGTATCGCCATTTTTCTACTCTACCTTCCATCTGATCTAGTTGATCTTCTTTTACCATTCCTGACATTCCAGGCATACTCTCAAGAATTCCTTTCAGTGAGCCTACTTTAGTAACTTCTTCTAATTGGTAAAAGAAATCATCCATATTCATTTTCCCACTAGTGATTCTTTTCATTCTAACATCATCACCTTCAGATTCTAACCGTTTTGCTAAATCTAATATTGCTTGAACATCACCCATTCCAAGCAATCTCCCAACAAATCTAGTAGGGGAAAATTTTTCTAAATCATCAATTCGTTCACCGGTACCTATGTACATTATTTGTGCACCAGTAGCTGCTGATGCTGCAAGTGCACCACCACCTTTTGCAGAACTATCTAATTTTGTAATAACTACACCGCCAATAGGAATAATTTTGTGAAATGCTTCAGCTTGACTGTAGCATTGTTGCCCAATGGTTCCATCTATTACAAGTAAAGCTAAATCAGGTTCTGCAACTTTGTTAATTCTAGCCATTTCTTCAAGCAAGTCTTTCTCGCCTTTGTGACGTCCTGCCGTATCAATAAGAATTACATCCAAGGGTTGTCCTGCAAAATGTTTTAAACCATTTTTTACAATACTAGGAGAATCTTTGTTATTTTCTTCACCATATACTTCAACATTTGATTTTTCACACATTGTTCTGAGTTGAACTAATGCACCTGGTCTGTAAGTATCTGCACCTATAACTCCAACTGTGTATCCTTGTCTAGTCAAAAATCTAGCAAGTTTTGCTGCAACAGTAGTTTTACCACTACCTTGAATTCCAATCAAAATTAACTTATTTTGTTTTCCAGGTTTAAAATCGAAATCAGATTCATTTCCTAGTAATTTTGAAAGTTCATCATAGAGAATTTTTATAATATGATCCTTCCGTGAAAGGCCAGGAGGAGGAGTCTCATTTAGCGCACGATCTTCCAATCGTTTTGTAATTTCAAGAACTAATCTGACATTTACATCTGATTGTAATAATGCCCTTTGAACATCCTTAGAAAGTTCTTTGATAAGTTCTTCATCTATACCTGAAGATTTTATAATCTTCTTAATTGCAGCACCTAAACTATTCTTAAGTCCATCAAGCATTGTAATTTAATCCAGCATCCATTATTTCAAACCTTCCTCTGTATCCATCCCATATTTTTTTGGCTTGATTGATTTTGATCGAATTTGAAAAAAGAGGACAATCAATCACAAATGTTTCTGCCTCACCCCCTTCAAAGTTTAAGTTAAATCTAAATTTATCAGATAATTGTTTCAAAGTATCAATATCAGATTTTGAGATTGGCTTGCCTAACCAAGTATCGTCTAAGCCATCAGAAGACACAGTTGTCATAATAAAAACAAAATTAGAGTCCAGTAAATCATTCATGTATTGTTCTGGTTCAGTATTCCACAATGGTGCAACTACAATCAAGTCTAATTTTGAGCAAAGAATCTCAAATTTTTCTTTTTGAAATTGACTGTTGATTCCACCATGAACCAATCCTTCAATATGAAATTTGTCTTTAGCAGTTTGTAACAAATTTTCTAATACAGATAATTCATCATCAGTGTCATCAGAATCAGATTTAATTGTTAATTGAGGAATTTTCATTGATTCGGATTGTAATTTTGTCCATTGTAAATTTGGGTGATGAAGTAAATGACTTTCTTCAGATTTTGTAAAGACACTTAGAAGACATGTAACTTTATGTCCTTGTTTTTGTGTCATATAGATTGCATAAGTACTATCTTTTCCACCAGAAAAAAGAGAACCAAGGTTCATAATCTAAAAAATATTCAAATCAACAAACTTTTGAAATTTGTTGAAAAGAGATGCTTCATTACTCATAATCCTCATCAAAATTCAGACGGCTTTTCCGCTCATCATCAGCATCCACATTAGTTTTTAATGCGCATGATTTTAGTTTTATCCATTACAACCCAGTATTCTACATTTAGTCCATTTTCCAATTTACCCTTCACTTCATCATCAATTATACTAACATCAATTGTTTCAAATGTTTCAGAGTCCATTACTTGAATGGTATCACCATTAACTGAGATAATTTGGCCTATTTTCTTGTTAATCAATGGAATGTGAATTTGCATGCTTACTGGTCCCACATGAGGTCTTTTTTGACCATCGAAAATTCCCTGAGCAACAATTCTTGCTTTTGCTGAGCCATGTTTTCCTGGTTTTGATGTATCATATTCAACAATTCTGCATGGTTCCCCACTTGGTTGATCAGAATGTGGTAATAGAATGTAAGAACCAATTTTTAAAGAACCAAGATCTGATGGTTTACTCATGCAAAAATAGTTTTTCGCCGAATATTTAAC
>JADFLN010000099.1:0-1668 GCA_022564385.1 Nitrososphaerota archaeon
TGTTTTAGCAAATGATCGTAAAACGATAAAATTTGAGTAATAATGATTAACGTCTCTTTCGTCTTTGGCCTGGTTTATTCTGTCCAGGATATCTTCCAAGAGCAAATCGCTTTTTGAATTTACTTTTATTTGCAACACTAGAACTAGTGCCTACAATTTTTCTTCCTTCTATCTTTGGAGTTTGTCCTCTTACTTTTCCTGCTTTAGTAATTGAACCGTGAGTTGCCATGATAATAAATACAAATTAGTGAATTTATGTATTTGTATAACTACCAGTACTTGGCTTTAATAATTTCAATAACTCGTTCGTGTTCTTTACCCTTTCTACGTGCATATCTTTCCATTGCACCAAGTGGAATACCACCAAG
Source organism: Nitrososphaerota archaeon (assembly GCA_022564385.1). Lineage (GTDB taxonomy): Archaea > Thermoproteota > Nitrososphaeria > Nitrososphaerales > Nitrosopumilaceae > Nitrosopumilus. Next base: position 369 of record JADFLN010000099.1, read on the forward strand.
AGATCTTGCGATTGCATTAAAGAATAATCTTCGAGGACCTTTTGCACCAGTTCTATTCATAAATTTTTTAATACCATATTTGAGATTATGTTGCCATGTCTTGTATAAAACACCTAGTTGTGCAGCAGTCATTTCATTTCCAATGTTAAAGAAATCAGATTTTTCTAGCAACCCAATTGGAACGAATGTTAGTGCAGTAGCAGTAAACATTGCATCTGGTTGTTCCTGTTCTAACTCACTGATTAAACGAATAGAGTCCCATGAGTCTTCAGGAGTTTCATCATTATCAAGACCCATGATAAGTGTAAATGCTGGAATCCAATAGTTTTCGTTCATTGTCTTTACACCTTCTTTTACAACCCAATGCCATTCTTCGGGTTTATATGGTGCAAGTTTTCTATCTGCATATTTCTCGATTAATCTCAAACTTCCAGTCTCAAATCCAACTTGGATACCAATAAGATTATCAGGACTGGCTTTGATAATTTTTGAGAGATTTGGAAGAAGTTTTTCATCAGCTATTGCTCCTGCCAATGTTCCATGTGTTGGATTTGTATGTTCAACACCAGTAGACATGATTGCAGTAAACAATTCTTCAAGTGCTTCTCGGTTTGGTTCCATTCCCTTTGCAGTTCTTGGATCCATCCCATAAACAAAAATATCATCACTATGAATCCATGCAGATTTAGCACCACCTTTCTTCATGTTAACTTCAATTTCTTGTACAACTTTTTCTGGTGGATAATATCTCAATGATCTTAATGTGACATCACAAAATTTACAGCCTCGTCCACATCCACGCATTACTTCAACCATTCCATGCATACTGGGTTCAACAATATTTGGAATTTCGTCTATGTCTGGTCTAGCCCAGAAATTGACAAACCGTGCATGAATTTTTTTACCGTTTCTTTCAAATTCTTTAATGTTTACTTTAAAGTCACTTCTCTTTCTGAAAGGATCCATGTTATCAAAATCACCATTAATCAAATAGTTGAAGAATCTTCCTGCATGTCCATCAATTTCTGGAGCAATTCCGCCAAGTTCTCCTTCTAGTATAGCATAGATTCCAAATTCTTCAATTTTTTCAGGATCATAATTATATTGCCAAGTTCCAGATGCACCAGAAATTACTTTTGCTTTACTTCCAGTTTTTGCTTTTGCAGCTTTAATTCTATAATGTAATTCAGTATTATAAAATTCATCATAAGATATTTGTTTTCTACCATAAGTAAATGTCATAGTAACCGGACCCATTCCAATAGGATCCATTTCATATGTTCAAATTACTTCTGTTTCA
>JADFLN010000099.1:1678-5115 GCA_022564385.1 Nitrososphaerota archaeon
TCTGCTAAATCCATCTCGTAACAAACCAGCCTCTAACTTTCTTAATCCATATGGCGCATAATTTGCAACACCATTTGTGTGAGGAATATAGTTACAAATAAAATCAAATAGAATTTTTGGAGTAACTTGGTTTCCAAGAATTTTGTACCAAAAGCTATTTTTTTTTCTATGAGGGTCAAGTGCTGGTGCACATCCAAAAAATGTTGCCAGAGATAATCCCCTATAGGGAGACATCAAAGTTCGATCAGCAGTTAAAACTATTTTTGGAGTCCCCATTCTCTTCACGAAATGGATTCTATGATTTATTTTAAACCTTGCTGGTAAAATTAATAATTTTCTAAAACTCCAGCCTTATTCCTATGAAAATATCCAAATTCCTTGTTTGAGAAAAGATGTTGCCCATCAAATACGGTTCCATCCTTACAAACAAGATCCTCACCAACGCAGCAACTACCACAAATTCCAACTCCGCATTTCATCATTCGTTCAAGACTGGCTTGAACAAATATACCTCTTGAATGAGCTGAATGGACTATTTTGTACATCATAATTTCAGGACCACAAGTATATACTGCATCAAAATGGGTTTCATCTACAAGTTTTTCGACCAAATCAGTTACAAGTCCTTTTTGACCATAACTACCATCATCAGTAGAAACGATTACTTTGTGAGGATTGTTTTTCAAAAGACTGTTGGTCAAATCCTCAAAGAAGACTTCGTCTTTTGATTTAGCACCGATTAGAACAGTAACATCATCTGTAGATTTTACAAAAGTAAGTAATCTCATCATTGGAACAAGACCAGTTCCACCACCAACGAGCAAAAGTTTTCCTTTTTTGATATCAAAAGAGTTTCCATATGGACCTCTAATTCCAATTTGTCCCCCAACTTTAACATTGAACAATCCAGTAGAAGCAGGCCCATGTCGTCTGACGGTGAAAGCAGCCTTTCCAGATTCTTCTGAAATCATCACACTCATTGGTAATTCATTTATTCCTGGAATCCAAACCATTGCAAATTGTCCAGGAAGAATATTTGACATTACTTCATCTGAAAAAACTAAAGTTCTAACAGTTGGCGTTTCATCAATTACTTTCTCAATTGTTACAATTGTTGGATGATTATGATTTCTTTGCAAGACCTACCATATCCTTTATTTTAGAATAGCCTTTTCTCTCCATGTATTGTAATATTCCTTTGTTAATTTCATCAAAGATGTCAATCCAATTATCACCAACTGCACTACCAAGTTGAATTGCAGAAGATCCTGCTAAGAAAAATTCAACTGCATCCTCCCAAGTGGATACACCACCACATCCAATTATTGGAATGTCATATTTTGAAGAAATTTCATAAACACATCTCAATGCAATTGGTTTAATTGGAGTACCAGACAACCCACCAAATTTATTACTAAGGATTGGTCGTTGTGTTTCAACATCAATGGCTATTGCTCTAACAGTATTAATGGCAGTAATGGCATCAATGCCAGATTCTATTGCAATACTTACAGTATCCAAATAATGAGTAGTACCTAAACCAACTTTTGCAATAACTGGAACATTTGTAGTATTTTTAACAGTAGTTACAATTTTCTTAACCAATTCAGGATCATCTCCCACTTCTAAACCAACTTTAGCTACATGAGGACATGATAAATTCAGTTCATATGCTGTAACTTTACAGTTTTCAAATTCTTTTATCATCACTTCAAATTCTTCTGGAATTGAGCCTACCAAACTTACTATAATTGGAACATCTTTGTTAGATTCAATTATTTTAGCAAAATTTGGCGCCCCAGGATTTGAGAGACCCACAGCATTTATCCAACCGCCACCTTTTACACTAAAGATAGTTGGGTTGGGATAACCGTCCCATGGTTCCTTACTAAGAGATTTTGTCACTACAGCTCCTGCTCCAGAGCGATATAGTCGATTAAATACATCCAATGAAATTCCCAGTATTCCGGATGCTAACATTACAGGTCTATCTAATTGAATTTGACCTATCGAAGTTGCAAGACTGGGTTTCACTTTGATAAATGAACCTAGTTTCGAATATAATAGTTGATTCATAATTCTGGTACGTTTTTTAAAGGTGATTTAGATTGAACTAGTCATGTATTCTGTAATTTTAACTGAATTAGGAATCTCAGTTTTCAATGAGAAAAAATTTGAGAGAGCATTTCCTTTCTCAAATTCTGTAAAAGAGTATCTTTCAGTGAAAAACAAAGAAGCGAAACTAAATGAGCTCATAAATTATTTAGCTTCAATTCAAAGAGTAGTTATTGTTAGTGATGAATCACTACTAGTAATTTTGAAAAAATATTCTATTGATGCACAAATCATGGAAGAATCAGAGTTAGAGACCATACAAACAACAAAACCACAAATAATCGTTGATTCAGGTTTTGCTAGCAACCTTCAAGATACACTAGGAAAACTCAGAGAATTTGCTCTAGGATTATCATCATCAATAGTCACTCAAGTTTCAGAAAGTCCAGATCTTCACATTATTCAAGCAATTAATTCCTTAGATGAAATTGATAAGATAGCAAATGCATTAAGTTCAAGACTTAGAGAATGGTACGGATTACATTTTCCGGAATTAGATAACATAATTGATAGTATAAACGGATATGCACAAATTGTAATAGCTGGAAAACGTGAATCCTTAACAAAACAAGTTTTTGAAGACGCAGGTTTTCCAGAATCAAAAGTCGAAATGTTATTTTTAATTTCAACAAAAAGCAGAGGAGGAAATATCTCAGACGTTAATTTAGAAATAGTACAATCAATTGCAAAACAAATTCTAGACTTTCATGAATTACGTAAAAAACTTGAAGAACATGTTGAGTCTGAAATGATTTCAATTGCACCAAATCTTTCTGCAATACTTGGTACTGCAGTTGGTGCAAGAATTTTAGGAAGGGCTGGAAGTCTCAAAAGATTAGCAATGCTTCCTGCAAGTACAATACAAGTTTTAGGAGCTGAAAAAGCATTGTTTAGATCATTAAAGACAGGTTCTAATCCACCAAAGCATGGATTGTTATTCCAACATGCAATGGTTCATTCTGCTCCAAGATGGCAAAGAGGGAAGATTGCACGTGCAGTTGCTGCAAAGGCAGTCATTGCAGCTAGAGTTGACGTCTTCGGAGAGGGACTGAATGAGACTTTGCTTGAAAAACTCAATATCAGAGTTGATGAAATAGGCAAGAAATATGAAAATCCGACTGAGAAAGACATTAGAAAACCCCAATTGTTTAGACGAGATGTTGAAAAGTTTGGAGAGGTTTCCAGAAGACGGGAAGGAAGAAGAGACGATAGAGGTGGAAGAAGAGACGATAGAGGTGGAAGAAGAGACGATAGAGGTGGAAGAAGAGACGATAGAGGTGGAAGAAGAGACGATAGAGGTGGAAGAAGAGACGATAGAGGTG